>CAJXBA010000004.1 GCA_913050185.1 uncultured Pelagibacteraceae bacterium | reverse complement strand
ACCAATGGTTAATGGCTCAAATGGGTTATGTTGGTCCAATGCTAGGACAACACCACCAATTTCATCGTTATAATTCTGGTAAAGATAAATGGGGCGAAGAAAGATACTTTAAAATAACCAAAACTATATATGGAGATTTAGACGAAAGATTAGGCCAATCAAAATATCTTGCAGGTGAAAATTATTCAATAGCCGATATAGCGACCTTTCCTTGGATTGCAAGACACGACTGGCATGACATAGGTTTAAAAAATTATAAAAACTTAACAAGATGGTACAAAATCATATCTGGTAGGCAGGCTGTGAAAAAAGGATACGATTGTTTAAATAATGGTGAGAAGATACCAGAAGTTTAAACTAACTATCAGCGTATATTTTCTCATTTTTCTCGTGTCTTTCTTGAGCTTCAATTGAAAGGGTAGCTATTGGTCTTGCAATCAGTCTTTTTACACCAATAGGATCACCTGTTTCTTCACAATAACCATAGGTGTTATTTTTTATTTTATCTATAGCTTTATCAATTTTTGATAAAAGTTTTCTCTTTCTATTCAATGTACGCATTTCTACTGTTTTTTCAGTCTGAGAAGAAGCTTGGTCAACTACATCGGATGCAGAAATTTCTTGATCAACCTCGTTTAAGTAGCGATTGTTGCTATTAGATTCTATAATCTCTTTTTTCCAATCCATTAATTTTTTTTTGAAATATGTTTTCTGTTTCGGAGACATATACTTTTCTTTTAAATTGGGAATATATTTTTTTGACATCTTTACTGTAATATATATTATTTAAAGTTGGACAGTATATGGGCGTTTTTTTGGATGTCAAGGTATATAAACTTGTATAAATTAAAGTTATGCAAATTAAAAAAGAAAATGTTAATAAGGTTTTAATATTTTTTCTTTTTGCTCATCTTATCGTTTGGACGTTAGTACCAAGCGTCTCAAATACTAACTTACCTTTGGACACTATAGAAGCTTTAGCTTGGGGCAACGAGCTACAATTTGGATATCATAAACATCCACCATTCAGTGCCTGGTTTTCTGAGTTTTTTTACCAAATATTTGGAAGTCAGGATTGGGCATATTATTTTCTTAGTCAAATATTTGTTATAACGAGTTTCATTATTATTTTTAAATTTTCAAAAAATTTTTTTCAAAATAAAATTTATAGTTTATTATCTATACTGTTGTTGGAAGGTATTTACTTTTATAATTTTACTACTTCAGAATTTAATGTTTACATTTGCCAATTGCCTTTTTGGGCAGCAACAGTTTATTACTGCTGGAGAGGGATTAAACAAAACGATAATATCAGCTGGATTTTATTAGGAGTTTTTGCTGGCCTAGGAATGTTATCTTTTTATTTGACATTTTATTTATTGTTATCACTAGTTTTGTTTTTTATTTATATTATAGTTAAGGAAAAAAGATTTAATTACAAATATCTAATCTCTTTATTCAGTTTTTTTATAGTACTTTTACCTCATCTAATTTGGTTAGTAGATAATGATTATATCACTATTAATAATGCTATATTTAGATCAGTTAACGATCCTTTGTCAGGATTTGAAGGTCCCAAATTTTTAGATCATTTATTTTATCCATTTTTATTTTTGGCGAAACAAATCAGCTTGCTTATACCTTTTATTTTTATGCTTTTAATTATTGTTACAAAATTTAAAACAAAAATAAATTATAGAAATAAAAAATTTTTATTTTTGTTTTCGGTTACTATTTTACCTTTAATTTTCATGTTCTTCACTTCTCTAATTACAGGAGCAAGAATTAGAACAATGTGGATGACTTCCTTTTACTTATATATAGGGGTATTGTTTATGTATATATATCAGACTAGTATTAATCTAAAAAAACTCAAAAGTTTCTTTTTAGTATTTTTATTCTTATTTATTTTTTCTCCGATGGCTTATTATGTTGTGTCTTATAATCAAACAAATCAAAGAACAGATTATCCAGGTAGAGAGATTTCAGAAAAGGTCCAAAACAAATGGGAAAGCAATTTCTCGAATAAAATTGAGATAGTAGTTGGATATGGCTGGATAAATGGAGGATGGTTTGCAGGTAATTTATCTTATCATCTTGAATCAAGACCAAAATGGAAAACTGAACTTAAAGACGAAATAAATGTTGGAACTATTTGGATTCAAGGTTTTAATAAAATAGATAATTGCAAAGGTGTCCTGTATCAAATCAAACCTCTCAATGATATTTGTATGTTTGGAAAAAAATGAAAAGATTTGTAATATTAATACCTTTATATAATGATTGGAAATCAGTTTTTGAACTTTTAAAAAATATCGATTTGCAAATTGCAGAATGGAATGCAAATGTTTCAGTTTTAATAGTTAACGATGCTTCAACTGAAAAGAAACCGAAAACTGAATTAAACTTTAAGAATATAAAGTCAGCTAGAATTATCAATATGAAAAACAATCAAGGACACGCTAGATGTTATGCGACCGGACTAAAATTTTTAACGGAAAAAGAAGATTTTGATTATGTTATCTTGATGGATGGAGACGGAGAAGATAGACCAGAAGAACTTAGCCTGCTTTTTAAAAAATCTAGCAATTATCCCCAAAAAACAGTTACTGCTAATAGAATTGAACGCTCTGAAGGCCCTTTATTTAAACTAATGTATGAATGTCATAAAATATTGACCTATGTGTTTACGGGACATCTTATTAAGTTTGGGAATTACAGTTGTTTGCCAAAGAAAGCAGTTGTTAAATTAATCAAGGAAGCTTGTATTTGGAGTAGCTTTTCTGGTTCTGTATCAAAAATTATCCATGATCGAGTACTAATATCTTCTATCAGAGGCCGAAGATATTTTGGTCCATCTCGAATGAGTTTTTTTGATCTTTTGATACATTCTTTTTCTATCATTGCGGTTTTTAAAGGATCCGTAATAGCACGTACTGTATTATTTTTGATTTTTTATTTATTTTTTATTTCTAGCAATCTATCTGCTATTACTTTTTTTCCGGTACTTGCTATACTCTTATTTTTATTTCTAATTATCAAAACTTCTTCTCGTGAAAATATTGAACAATTAAATAATTCATTGGAAAATATTGATAGTATTCAAGCTTTAAGCGATTTTAACAATAGGTAAAAAATCAAAGCAAGCGGTATCAATTTTGGAATAGTGTTGTCTTTTAATGTTCCATTTTTTCTTTAGTCCTGCGTGTGCAATACTTAAAGCGTTACGACCATATTTATTATTTGTATAGTCAATCGCTTTCATTAATTTTTTTCTCTTTTCTTCACTATTTATTAATGAAAATAAATTTTTTTTGTAAATACCAACATCACTTAATGCCGAAAAAATTATTCCAACTTTTTGATATTTGTATCCTTTTTTGTATATATATTTTAGAGCAATTAAGGCTTGCTTAACTAATTCAATACTATCATTTGTTCTGATCGGCAAATCTATATCTTTTGAATTTACATAATAATTTTTATCCTTTTGAAAAGGACTTGTTCTTATAAAGACAGTTATTTTTTTTGTTGTTTGGTTATCTAATCTAATTTTTTCTGCTGCGTTAAGACAATGTGTTGTTACAGATTCATTTAATTCTTCTAATTTTGTAACTTTTCTTCCAAACGATCTTGATACACAACAATTTTTTCTTTTTTCTTGATATGTTTCCAAAGAAATACATGATAGTCCTTTTAGTTCCATTACAGTACGTCCTCCGAAAACATTTGTATTTTTTTTAATCCAGGCATCAGGCATTTTTTTAAGCTGATAGGCTGTATTTATTCCATTTTTAATATAAAATTTAGTTAATTGACGTCCAACTCCCCAAACATCATTTATTTTGATTTTTTTAAGTATTTTATCTATTTGTTGCGTGTTAATTAAATTAATAACTCCTAAACTATCTTTTTTTGCAACATGGTTTGCTATTTTGCTTAAAGTTTTTGTTGTTGCTATACCAATACTCGTTGGTATTCCTGTCCATTTCAAAATAGTCTTTCTAATTATGCTGCCATACTCAAGCAGATCTTTATCTTTAATTGAAGATAAATCCAAAAACGCTTCATCAATCGAATAAATTTCTATTTTTGGTGAGAATTGTTTTAACGTTTTCATAACTCTCCTTGATATATCGCCATATAGTGAATAATTTGATGAAAAAATTTTTACGTTATTTTCTTTTACTATTTTTTTTACTTTAAAATATGGTTCTCCCATTTTAATACCCAGGGTTTTAGCTTCTGTTGATCGAGAAATTACACATCCATCATTACTTGATAATACAATAACTGGTTTTTTAATTATTGAAGTATTGAATAATCTTTCACAAGAAACATAAAACGAGTTACAGTCTACCAAAGCTATTTTATTTTTACTGCAAAGCATGAATTACGTAAGTTACCACACCCCAAATAAAGATTTCAGAATTTTCAGTTAAATTAATTTTATCTTTCAATTTTTTTGAACCAGAGGTTAGAAATGATTCATCTTTTTCTTTTATGAAAGTTTTTACAACTAATTCTTCATTTACATTGGTGATTACGGTAGAAAAATTTTTTGGATTCAAACTTCTATCTACTATCAAAAGGTCATTATTGTGAATTCCGACACCGTTCATAGATTTGCCTTGGACTCTAATAAGAAATGTAGAAGGGATGTTTTTTATCAAGTGAGTGTTGAGGTCAATGTCATCTTCCACGTAGTCTATAGCTGGTGAAGGAAAACCGGCTCCAACTTTGTGTAAGTGAAATGGTAGCAATAGCTTCATAATGTTCCTATTTTGTTCTAAATTACAGTATAAAAAGGTAGGTAGCAAGATATACATAATGCACACGATTGGTTGTATTTTGAGTCCAAAAAAGAATCTAAACTGAATCAAAACATGAACATCGAAACTAGATCTTGTAATGATGTGGATAACTATTACTACCTTATGAAAATATTGTTAAAAAATTTAAATTAGAAAAAATGAAAAAATTAACCTGTCACTGTGGTGGAGTAGAGATCCAAGTTAGGATACCAGGAGAAGGATTCAAAAAACTTATGCGATGTAATTGTTCTTTATGCAAAAGGAAGGGATACATTATAGGAGTGATTGGCTCAGACGATCTAAAGATTGTTAAAGGAGAAAACCTCTTAAAACTCTATCAATACCACACAAAAGTCGCAAAACATTATTTTTGTTCAAATTGCGGTATCCACACACATAACAATCCAAGAAGTAATCCAAAAATATATGGAATAAATGTAGCCTGCGTTGAAGATATAAATCCATTTGAATTAAAAAACGTTTCAGTTAATGATGGCACTAATCATCCACTTGATAAGAAAAAATGAAAAATAAATTTCAAATTGCATTGATTGTTATGTTAACTGCAAGTTTTGCAGATTTAAAAGCATCTACCTTGCTTGATACTTTGAATTCTGCTTATTCGAAAAACCCAAAACTTAATGCAGAAAGAGCTAACGTTCGCGCAATCAATGAGGATAAAAAAGGAGCTTTAAGTGAATTTAAACCAAGCGTTACCATTTCAGGATATGTTAGCGAACAAGATAATACCAAAGGTAACGAGTCAAATTACAAACCTTCTGAACAATCATTGCTTATTGAACAAAAAATTTTCCAAGGTTTTGGTGGAGTTGCTAATTTAAAGAAACAAGAATACGAGTACAGCTTAGCAGAATTTAAACTTCAAAAAATTGAACAAGAGATTTTATTGGCAGCAACGGAAGCTCATGCCGATTTGTTGCTTAGTCGAAAAAAAATTTATATTAACAAAGTGAATATTGATTTGTTGGAGAGGCAGTTAGAAACCGAAAAGGATAGACTTGAAAGAGGAGAAATAAGTTTGACCGATTTAGCACAATCCGAAGCATCACTAGCTGGGGCAGAGGCAAAATTAATTGCTGCTCAAAACAATTTAATATCTAGTAAAGCAAATTTCGAAAAAATTGTCGGTAAAAAATTCACTGGAAATATTCAAGATATAAAGTTTACTAGTTTTAGATTACCCCAATCTCTTGCAGAAGCTTACAAAATATCCAAAAATGAAAATCCAGATTTAATAATCGCAATGTTAGAACATATGAAATCTGTGGAAGATGTTAGAATAGCTAAGTCGAATTTAGCTCCGTCCGCAACTTTATCTTATAAGTTGGCAGAACAAGATGATTTTAGCGCAGCAGTTCAGGAAAGAAAACAGCAAACTTTAAAGGCCACAGCCACATGGCCTCTATATTCTGGAGGTAGCAATTTATCTAGTTTAAAAAAGGCAAAAGAACTAGAGAATAAATATAGCCTTTTGTATGCGGATAGCAAAAAGGCAGTGAGCACAGGCGTAGCTAATGCTTGGTCAAGTTATCAATCTTCTAAAAGTGTGTTAAACTCAATTAGATCACAGGTCAAAGCTGCTGAAATAGCAAACGAAGGGATAACATTGGAATATGAATCGGGAGCGGGCAACAGAACTACCCTTGATGTTATTCAATCACGCTCAATATTACTGAATTCAAGAATAGATTTAGCGACTTCAAAAAAGGATTTTCTTGTATCTCGATTTAACATTTTGTTTGCTGTTGGTCGACTTACAGCAAAACATCTAAATTTGGTAGAAAATAACTAAAGTAGAATTAAGCATTTGCTGAAAAGCAATGATTTTATGGTTTTTTATTGGCTATTGATAAAAAGAACAAAATGTGTACATTTATATTTATGATTCGTTAGCTAATTTTTTAAAGGAAATGACAAATTATGACTAAAAATAACTTAAAAGTAGTGAAATCAAGCAAAAATCAAGAAGCGGAAATAAAAGAAAAAAATAAAGCTCTAGAAGCAGCAATTAGTCAAATAGATGAAAGTTTTGGAAAAGGTTCAGTGATGAAACTTGGTCAAAAAGCCGCAATAAATATTGAATCTATATCAACAGGATCGCTAGGTTTGGATTTAGCACTTGGAATTGGGGGACTTCCCAAGGGAAGAGTTGTAGAAATTTATGGACCAGAGGCATCTGGAAAAACAACTTTAGCTTTACAAGTTTTGGCTGAAGCTCAAAAGACCGGTGGTATTTGCGCTTTTGTTGATGCGGAACATGCTTTAGATCCAGTTTATGCTAGAAAATTGGGTGTTAAAACTGAGGAGCTTTTAATATCACAACCAGATACTGGCGAACAGGCCTTGGAAATATCTGATACGCTAATTAAATCTGGATCGATTTCAGTTTTAGTAATTGATTCAGTCGCAGCTTTGACACCAAGAGCAGAATTAGAAGGCGAAATGGGAGATCATCATGTTGGTTTACAAGCTAGATTGATGAGCCAATCTCTTAGAAAATTAACTGGTTCTATAGCAAAAACCAATACCATGGTCATATTCATTAATCAGATAAGAATGAAAATTGGAATTATGTTTGGTAATCCCGAAACAACATCAGGAGGTAATGCTTTGAAGTTTTATTCTTCAGTGAGAATGGATATTAGAAGGATAGGAGCTATTAAAGAGAAAGAGCAAATTGTTGGTAATTCTACTAGAGTTAAAGTGGTTAAAAACAAAGTTTCACCACCATTTAAAGTGGTTGAATTTGATTTAATGTATGGAAGAGGTATTAGTAAGTCTGGTGAATTAATTGATTTAGGCTCGAAGGTAGGAATAGTTGAAAAATCAGGAGCTTGGTATGCATACAAAGGAGAAAAAATTGGCCAAGGTAGAGAGAATGCCAAAGTATACTTAGAGAAAAATACTAAAGTTGCTGCTGAAATTGAAATGGCTATTAGAACTAAAGCTGGCTTAATTTCAAAAAAAATCGAAGGAAATCCAGCAGTTGAAGAATCTACAGCCGACAAAAAAAATTAAAACGTTTAATTTTTCACCCTTTTGAAAGGCGCCTATTAAGAGCGCCTTTCTTCTCGTCTAGACATCATTCTAAAAAACTGTATTTATTAGATAGATGGTCGAAAAAACATTAAAAAACGTAAGAAAAGCATTCTTGGATTATTTTTCAAGCAAAGAACATCAAATTGTAGAATCTAGTAATTTGGTCCCAAGTAATGATCCTACATTAATGTTTACCAACTCAGGCATGGTTCAATTTAAAAATGTTTTTACTGGTTTAGAAAAACGCCCTTATAAAAGAGCTGTTACTTCACAAAAATGTGTTAGAGCTGGGGGAAAGCATAACGATTTAGAAAATGTAGGTTACACACCAAGACACCACACATTTTTTGAAATGTTAGGCAATTTTTCTTTCGGAGATTATTTTAAAGATGTTGCCATAGAGTTGGCATGGGATTTAATAACAAACGAATTTCAAATATCAAAAGACAGACTTAGTGTAAGTGTTTATGCGGAAGACAAGGAAGCTTTTGATCTATGGAAAAAAATTGCAGGATTGCCAGAAAATAGAATTTATAAAATAGCAACCAACGATAATTTTTGGTCGATGGGTGAATTTGGACCTTGTGGACCTTGTTCAGAAATTTTTTATGATCATGGAGAGCATTTAAAAGGAGGACCTCCGGGCAGCAAAGACCAGGATGGAGATCGTTTTATAGAAATATGGAATTTGGTATTTATGCAATTCGAACAAATTTCAAAAGAAAAAAGAGTAAATCTCCCGAAACCATCAGTAGATACTGGAATGGGCTTAGAAAGAATTTCAGCTTTGCTTCAAGGGACACATGATAATTATGAAACTGATCATTTCAAAACTTTAATTGAGGCTTCTTCAAATTTGACTAGAACCAAAGCAACTAAAGAAAATATAGCAAGTCATAGAGTTATAGCGGACCACCTTAGAGCTGGTTCATTTTTGATTGCAGAAGGAGTTTTACCCTCAAATGAAGGCAGAGGTTATGTTTTAAGAAGAATAATGAGAAGAGGAATGAGGCATTCACATGCACTAGGAAGCAAGGAATCTATTTTTTATAAAATGGTACCAACATTAATTAAAGAAATGTCAGATTCTTATCCGGAATTAAAGAGAGCAGAGCCTTTAATTACAGAGACATTAAAGACAGAAGAGGAAAAATTTTCTTCATTGCTTAACAGAGGAATAGAAATTTTAAATGAGAATTTAAATAAGGTAAAAAATAATTCCTTTCCTGGTGAGGTTGCTTTTAAATTATATGATACTTATGGTTTTCCATTAGATCTTACTGCAGATATTTTAAAAAATAAAAATATAAAAATTGACAATGTAGGTTTTGATAGAGAAATGGAAAAAAGTAAAAAATTAGCTCGTGCTAATTGGAAAGGATCTGGTGATAAGTCGTTAGAAGAGAAATGGTTTAAAGTTAGAGAACAACTTAACCCTACAGAATTTTTAGGTTACGAATTTGATAAACTAGAAGGGGTTGTCCTTAAAATATCTAAAGGTAAAGACTTTGTGAACGAGGCAAAAATTGGTGATGAAGTGGAGATAGTAACTAATCAAACGCCTTTTTATGCTGAATCCGGAGGTCAAGTTGGTGATCAAGGTGTAATTTATTCTAATGAATGTAATGTCATTATTAAAGATACACAAAAAAAAATGGGCGATCTTCATGTTCATTTCGGAAAAATTGACAAAGGTTTCTTAAAAGTTAATCAAAATGTAAATCTGGAAATTGATGTTAATAGGAGAAATAATGCTAGAGCTTATCATTCTGCTACACACTTACTTCATGAAGCTTTAAGAAGAACACTTGGTAAGCATGTAACCCAAAAAGGTTCTTTGGTAAGTTCTGAAAAATTGAGATTCGATTTCAGTCACAACAAAATTATTGAAGAAAAAGAAATTAAAAAAATTGAAAAGTATGTAAACGACATGGTTAATACAGCTGGTGATATTAAAACTCGAATTATGACACCTAAAGAGGCTGTGGATAAAGGTGCTTTAGCTATGTTTGGTGAAAAATATGGTGAAGAGGTAAGAGTTTTGTCTATGGGTAAAGAAAATGGGGGGTACTTTTCCACTGAACTTTGTGGAGGCACTCATGCAAGGAATATTTCTGAGATAGGAAAGTTTGCAATTGTGAGTCAAACATCAATAGCAGCAGGTATTAGACGCGTTGAAGCTTTAAGAGGTGAACATCTCTCTAATTATTTAAATAAAATAAAAGCAAGCGCTGAAAAAACAAATAAAGCTACCCAAGATGTAATTGAAGCAATATTAGCAGAATTAAAAAGTAAAAATATAAAACCTATTGATATCAGTAATTTTCCTCCACATGAACAGATAAAAAAATTAAACAAACAAATGGAGCAAATACATATTCAAATGGTTATTGAAGACAAAAACAGAAATGTTATTAAGGATAAAAAAGTTGGCTCTTTTACTTTAAGACATCAAGTTCTAACAGATTTTCCACCTAAAGAGCTGAGAAGGATAATAGATCAAGGCAAGAAAGACATTAAGCAAGGTATTGTTGTTGGTTTTTCTACCTTTGAAGAAAAAGTTGGTGTAGCGGTTGGTGTAACGAATGAATTAACAAAAAAATACGATGCAGTGAAACTTGTAAAAATTGTTTCAGAAGTTCTTGGTGGCAAAGGTGGCGGAGGTAGAAAAGATTTTGCTCAAGCAGGTGGAGCGAATAAAGATAAAATTGATGAGGCTTTCGAAACCTTAAGCAAAAAAATTAATTAAGTCTTCTTTTTAAATTAGAATCTATTACTTCTAAAAATTGATTTGTGGTAAGATATTTTTGGTATTTACCGATTAATGAAGCTAGATCTTTGGTCATAGAACCACTTTCAATCGTATCCACACAAACCTTTTCTAAAATTTTTACAAATTTCTTTAAATCTTCATTACTATCTAGCTTGCCCCTATGATATAAACCTCTTGACCATGCAAAAATAGAAGCTATTGGATTTGTTGAAGTTTCCTTACCTTGTTGATGTAATCTGTAGTGTCTTGTTACAGTACCATGTGCAGCTTCAGATTCTATAATTTTGCCATCTGGTGACATCAAAATACTTGCCATAAGACCTAACGAACCAAATCCCTGAGCAATTGTGTCAGATTGTACATCTCCATCATAATTTTTACATGCCCAAATGTAATTTCCATTCCATTTCATTGCACATGCAACCATATCGTCTATAAGTCTATGTTCATAAGATATTTTTTTTTCTTTAAATTCTTTTTCAAATTCTTTTTCGTAAACTTCTTGAAATAAATCTTTAAATCTTCCGTCATAACTTTTCAAAATAGTATTTTTTGTGGAAAGATATACTGGCCATTTTCTGTTAAGTCCATAATTCATACATGCTCTAGCAAAATCTTTAATAGATTGATCTAAGTTATACATTGCTAACGCAACTCCTGGTCCACCAAAATTAAAAACTTCAAATTCTTTTTTTTCTTTTCCGTCTTCTGAGGTCCATTTTATTTCTAACTTACCTTTGCCAGGAACCTTAAAATCTGTTGCTCTATATTGGTCACCAAAAGCGTGTCTTCCAATTACAATTGGGTTTGTCCAACTAGGAACCAGTTTTGGAATATTTTTGCAAATTATTGGTTCACGAAAAACGGTACCTCCTAAAATATTTCTTATTGTACCATTTGGAGATCTCCACATTTTATTTAGCTTAAATTCTTTTACACGATTTTCGTCAGGAGTAATCGTCGCACATTTAATACCAACGCCAATCTTTTTTACTGCATTGGCACAATCTATTGTTATTTTGTCAGATGTTTTATCTCTACTTTTTATACCCAGATCGTAATACTTAATATCAATATCTAGGTAAGGAAGAATGAGTTTATTTTTGATAAAATTCCATATTATTCGCGCCATTTCATCACCATCTAGCTCGACAATGGGGTTTTTAACTTTAATTTTTGCCATTATACCTTAATCTTATCAATTGAATTTAATTACTTAATATACATATTAATATACATATTAACGTAAATTATAAAGTTTATTGACATGTTGGATATTTTATTTCCCAGACTGCATAAAGAAGGCTACAGATTTGTAGCTATAGCAGCAGTAATTACATTTATCCTTCTATTGATAAATAATTATTTAGGACTAATAGGTTTAGTGATTACCATATGGGTTTATTATTTTTTTAGAGATCCAGAAAGATATCCAATTAAAGATGAAAACTATTTAGTAAGTCCCGCAGATGGAAAAATAACACAAATTAAGGAAACAGAAGGACCAAAAGAGCTAGGTTTGGAAAGTAAAAAATATACGAGAATAAGTATTTTCATGGACATTTTTAATTGTCATGTGAATAGAGTTCCCTGTAACGTTGAAGTCGCAGAAATATACTACAAAACTGGAAAATATATAAACGCTACACTTGATAAAGCTAGCGAGGAGAATGAAAGAAATTATATTAAACTTAAAAATTCTAATGGAGATGAGTTAATTGTGGTACAGATAGCAGGAATGATTGCCAGAAGGATAGTTTGTGATGTTAAAAAGGGTGAAACGATTACACAAGGAGATAGATTTGGAATAATTAGATTTGGTAGTAGAGTTGATTTATATTTTGAAAATTATCAATTGCTCGTTCGTCAAAATCAGAAAACATATGCTGGAGAAACTTTATTAGCAAAAAAAAGATAAACTCATGCTTGAAAATAAAAAAGAATTTAAACTTATTTCAAAAAAAAACCCTAGGTCTCTTCTTCCAAACGCGTTAACTATTTTTGGTGTTTGTTTAGGATTAAGTTCAATAAAATTTGCTTTAGATGCCAATTACGTAATGTCAGTAATTGCAATAACATTCGCTGCGATTCTTGATACACTCGATGGTAGAGTTGCTCGATTGATTAGAGGAACATCCAAGGTTGGAAAAGAGCTAGACTCTCTCACTGACGTCATTAGTTTTGGCGTCGCTCCAAGTTTTATAATGTATTTTTGGACAATAAATGAGTTGGGAAAATTAGGATGGCTTCTCATATTAATCTACACAGTATGTTGTGCGCTGCGTTTAGCAAGATTTAATTTAACTACTGTGGAAGAAACAGAAATATGGAAAATAAATTTTTTTGAAGGTGTACCATCGCCTGCCGCAGCCGGTTTGATACTATTACCTCTGATTTTAAATTTAAGCGGTTTATTTGAATTTGAGAACCATGCTATTACAAGTTCAATCGTAATTTTAACAACATCTATTTTAATGATAAGCAAAATACCCACTTATTCACTAAAAAGAATTTTAATTCCAAGACACATGACAATTTTTTTATTGCTGGGAATAGGAATATATTTAAGTTTGATAATTTTTTATACTTTTAAAACTTTGTTTATTACTGGTTTAATTTATATTTTATTAATTCCAATTAGTTTTTTTCATTTCAGATATTTAAGAAAAAAATCATTAATTTTTTCACACGATGAAGAAGAAATGGAAGATGTATTATAATGCACATCAATAATTAACAATTGAAAAAAAATAGAATTTCAAAAAATTGGTTGATTAAAAAACATAAAGATCAGTTTTTTAAGCAATCAAAAATTCAAGGATATAGATCAAGATCTGCTTTTAAATTAATGGAAATGGATCAGAAGTTTAAATTTCTTTATAAAAATACTAACTTATTAGATTTGGGATCTGTTCCTGGAGGATGGTCACAAGTTGCGGCAAAGAAAATAACTAAGGGTAAAATTTTAGCAGTAGACGTTAAGCCTATGAAGAAAATTGAAAACGTTGACTTTTTAAAAGGAGATTTATTTGATAACGAAATTTTAGAAAAAATTTATACCTACTTTGGCAAAAAAATTGATGTTGTTGTATCTGATATGGCAGCAAATACTTCTGGAAATAAAAGTCTTGATTCTTATAGAACTGGAGAATTATGTTTAAAAGGGATGAATTTAGCCTATAAAATTTTGCACAAAAATGGCAGTTTTTTATCTAAGGTTTTTATGGGATCTATATTTGTAGAAATTAATAAAAAGGCGAACGAAAGCTTTAAAAATGTTATTAAGTATAAACCTTTATCGAGTAGAAAAGAATCCAAAGAAATTTATATTTATTGCAGCGGCATCAAAGTCCTTTAATTTTTTCAAAGCATGATACATAATGTAAATTGAAACAAAAATCAAAAAACATACATTATTATGAACAAATACTATTCTTTATTAAAAATTTTTATTATATGTTTGCTATTAAACCCAACTGCATTGGCAGCAAAGACCAAATATTTTGAAGAAGGTAAAATACTTTTTGATAAAAAGGAGTTTAAAAAATCGCAAATTTTTTTCGAAAGAGACATTGTATTCAATCCTAAAAGTGAAAAATCATACTTATATTTAGCTAAAATTTTCAATGAAAATGATGACGATAAGCAACAGGAAATCAATTTGAACAATGTTCTTGTGGTGAATCCACTAAATGAGGAAGCTATTTATATGCTTGTTGTTCTTAAAATTAAACAGTCTAATTATAATGAAGCAAAAAAACTAATAAAAAAATTTAATTTAATTTGTATATCATTTTGTTCAAAAAAAATAGAAATTCAAGATAAATTTAACAAACTGATACCTAAAGATGCAAAAAATAAAAATTGAAAATATTTTAAAAAGAAAAGGAAAAAATCCTCTCATTTGTCTGACCGCCTACTCAAGCCCTATTGCAGAAATTCTTGATAAATATTGTGATATAATTTTGGTTGGCGATTCAGTCGGTATGGTTTTATATGGAATGAACACAACAAAAAAAGTAAAATTTGAGACCATGATTCTTCACGCTAAGGCAGTAAAAAATTCGACAAAAAGAAGCTTGGTAGTTTTTGATATGCCTCATAATACATATTCAAATAAATTTCTTGCTTACAAAAATGCAAAAAGGGCTATGAAATTAACAAAATGTGATGCAATCAAAATAGAAGGAGGAAAGAAAATATCTAACACAGTTAGATATCTTACAAAAAAAGGAATTCCAGTTATGGGACATGTAGGATTAATGCCACAGCATTCTTTAAATTTTATATTAAAAGGAAAAAATTCTGCTCAAAGAAAAAAAATTTTGGAAGATGCTAAGTCTCTTTTTAAATCTGGTGTTTTTGCACTAGTAATTGAATGTGTTGTAGAAAGTTTAGCACGAGAGATCACTAACGAAATTTCCGTACCAACTATTGGCATAGGAGCATCTAAATACTGCGATGGTCAAATACTCGTTACAGATGACATGATAGGATTGAGTAATTTTCACGCAAGATTTGTAAAAAAATATTCTGATATAAGAAAAACTATAGAAAAAAGTGTTAAAAGTTATTGTAACGATGTAAGACAAAAGAGGTTCCCATCTTCTCGAAATGTATATAAATTTTAAAATAATTATTTAAATGGATGAAAAATTAATTGAAGCCCGATACGATGTAACAAAAAAAACAAAAATTAAAAAATTTTACGAATCAAATAAAATTTTAATTCTTTGCACAATATCTTTTTTTATAATTCTTATTGCCTTTATTATTTTTTATTCAGAATCAAAAGAAAGAAAAAAAATTTCTTTGGCAGAAAATTATGTTACAGCAAAAATTTATTTATCAAATAAAGAAAGAAATAAAGCAAAAGATGTTCTGGAAAATATAATTTTTGCAAACGATAATACTTATTCGACTTTATCACTTTTTTTAATATTAAATGAGAATTTGATAACAGACCAACAGGAATTATCTAATTTATTTGATCATGTGCTAAAAAATAATAAATTTGAGAAAGAAATTAAAAATTTATTAATTTTTAAAAAGGCTTTATTTCAATCAAATTTTGTAAGTGAACATGAATTATTAGATTTTACAAAACCATTATTAAATACCAATACATTATGGAAACCTCACATCCTGATGTTGCTTGGGGATTATTTTGTTTTTAAAAAAGAATATTCAAAAGCAACTGAGTTTTATACACAGATTTTATCTTTGAAAAACTTAAATGAAGGACTATACGAGCAAGCCCGAACTCAACTAAGATTTATTACAAATGAATAAAAAAATAAAATATTTTATTTTTTTTTTAATATTTCTTTTATTAGCTAGTTGTTCGTTTGATAATAAAACTGGAATTTGGACTGAAGATTCAAAAAAAAGGAAGAGAATCTCAAAACAAGAACAGCAAAAAAGCAAACCAGAAATAATTAATGTTTATTCTTCAAAAGGTTATTTTTTGAAGGAAATACCTCCAACAAAAAATGTTAATTTAACTAAAGCAAAAAAAAATTCTTCATGGAAAATGCCTGGTTTGAATCTCCAAAATTTTTTTGGAAATATTTATTTATCTGGTACTAACAATAATTTTCTTCGCAAGAAAATTGGAAAGGATAAATTTTCGATATCACAAAACACAACGTCACCACTAATATTTAACGATAATATTTTTTTTTCTGACGATACTGGAACAATTTTTAAAATTAATCAAAGAGGAAAAGTTATTTGGAAAAAAAATATTTACAAAAAAATAAATAAAAACATTTATAAAAATTTATCTCTCTCTATTTACGAAAATAAAATTTTTATCTCCGATAACTTTGGTTTTATTTATGCAATCAGCACAGAAAGTGGTAAACTTATTTGGATTAAAAATCACGGCATACCATTAAAATCTAACATAAAAATTTTTAACGACAAAATTTTTGTAATAAACCAAGATAATAGAATTATTTGTTTTGATATAAAGCAAGGGTCTAAAATTTGGGACGTTCGGTCTTTATCATCTTTCATAAAGTCACAAAGCTTATTGTCCTTGGCTATTTCGAAAGAAGGAGATTTGATTGTACTTAATTCTAGTGGAGAATTATTAAAAATAAGATCACACAGTGGAACGATAATTTGGTCTTTGAACGCGACAGGATCCACGTTTGCTCACGCTACTGATTTTTTTAAATCATCAGATGTTGTGATCAATGGTAATGAAATTATTTTTTCTTCAATGTCATCAACTTTTTCTTTTAATTTAACGAACGGCTATCTTAACTGGGTAAAGAAAATAGGTTCTGAAAATACTCCAATTATAGATGGTAAAAATATCTTTTTGGTTTCTGATGACGGTTTTTTTATAAATATTGATAGAAATACTGGAAAAATAATTTGGTCAACCAATATACTAAAAATTTTAAAACAAAAAAAACAAAAAACTCAAATAACTGGTTTTATTATGGGTTCTGGTAAAATTTATGCCGTGAGTTTAAATGGATATTTAATTGTATGTTCTGCAGTTTCGGGAAGAGTTGAATATTTTAAAAAAATCAGTGATAAAATAACAACCGCTCCAATTATAAGCAATGGGTCGTTATATATTTTAACTAGTAATTCACGAATATTGGGATTTAGATAAATTAAATATCTTCAATTTTATTTTTTGTATCTTCTAAATAATCTTCACTATTTGGAAGCTCTTTAATCAAAAATTTGCTTCCGCTAAATATAATTGGAAAAGAATAAGTATCTTCAGTTGCTATAGGCCATTTTTCATGAGGATAAAACCAATTTGATAGAGAAAAAATGCACACACAAATTATATAACCTCTAAAAATTCCAAAAATTAAACCAAAAGTTTTGTCTACCATTCCTAAGCCGGACCAGGTAATCGTACTACTAATTGCTTTACTTATATTAATTACAATAAAAAGTGCCAACATAAATATGAAAATACCTAACCCAATATCTGCAACAAATTTAGATTCTATATAATCTTCTAGAAAGGGACTGAAATTTGGTACCAAAACTATTGTAACAACAAGAGCAATTAGCCATTTTGAAAACGATAGTAAGCTTAGAGTGAATCCTTTGGTTGCGCATTGTGTCATTGAATAAATAGTAATTAGAACGACAACAAGATCAAAAGTAGTAATATTATTTATAATAAATTCTAACGTGCTATCCATTATCAAAGGGTTTTACAATTAAAATTAATTTTGGCAATAAAGTTAAAACAGAAATCATGGCCAAGAGCATTGCTATTCCTGTAAATATACCAAAATAGATGGTTGGTATAAAATTGGATAAAACAAGTATGGAAAAACCGAAGACAATTGTTATAGATGTATTCAAAATTGCCACACCTACAGTATTGTGACATTTTTCGAGAGTTAGATTGTAATTATTTATTTTTTTGAATTCTTCTTTAAATCTGTATATGTAATGGATGCTATTATCAACCGCTATTCCTATGGTGATTGCAGCAATCGTTATAGTCATCATATCTAACGGAATTTCTAATAGTCCAACAATACCAAGTATAAGGAAAGCAGCCATAAAATTGGGAACAACACCGATTAACGATAAAGTAATATTTCTAAAAAGGATAAGAAACATTACAGTTATACCAACCATCACTATGCCTAGAGTTAATATTTGAGATTTGAATAAACTTTGCAAAAGATTATTAAATAGAATGAGCACACCCGCCAGTTTAAATTCTTTTCGATTTAAACCTAGTTGATTTTCTAAATCATGGTTAATTTTAGTAATTAAGTCATTTCTTCTAAGATCTTCTTTTGAATCTAAAATTCTTAAGTTAATCCTAGCTTCATTATTTGTTATAGATATATATGGATCTATTATTTCTTTTTTAATTGAATCGGGTATTTTTGTATATAAAATTCCCATCTCCAGTCCTTGTAACTCTTTTCCGTCATTTAAATCCTCCGCAACCTTAACCATAGATGCAAAAGATATAACTTTACCTACAGCTTGCAAATTATCCAAATAATCATGAACTTTAGTAATTCTATCTATTTTATTTCGTGTAAACCAATATTTTGCTTCATCTTTATCTTCATCATCCCAACTATCAAAATCATCATCTGTCTTTTCTATTTCCTCTTTGTCTGGGAATTTGATTATTATATCAAGAGGAGTTGTGCCACCAAGTTCATCATCAATTAATTTCATACCCTTGTAGATTTCGGTCTTTTTATCAAAATAATTTATAAAACTATTTTCAACCTCAAGCTTTGTAATACCAATAATGCTTACGATAATAACAAGTAAGGTCGATACAAAAATAGTTTTTGTGTTTTTTTGTGCAAATTTACTTAAGAAGGAAGTAATTATTGATTTTTTCTCACCTTCATAATTTACATTTTCCTTACTCAAGATATTTAAAATAGCAGGCAACAAAGTAAAAGTTATAGATAACGATACCAACAGACCTACGGTCATCATCCATCCAAAATCAATAATGGGTTTTATGTCGCTAAATATAAGTGATAAAAAAGCACAAATGGTTGTGAGTACAGTATAGAGTATTGGCCAAAACATTTTTCCTGAAGTCCAAAGTATGGCTTCGCTATTCGAAATACTTGGATTTTCTTTTTTAAACTGCAAATATCTGACACTCATATGAATGTTCATAGCCATAGTTAGAATGAGCATTAAGGCTATAAAATTTGAAGATATTACTGTGACTTTCCATCCCACCAATCCAAGCAAACCGACCATAATAAGAACTGAGAAAAAACAACTTAAAAGTGGAATAAATACCCACAGCAAATTTCTAAAAATGAACCAGAGTGTACAAACAATAAAAAGAAATACTCCAGCCCCAAATACTATTATGTCGTTTTTAATGAAAGTCATCATATCATCAGCGATCATGGGAATGCCTCCTAAATGAATTTTGGCGGTATCTTTGTAATTTTCTAAGATTATTCTAATTTCGTTTATATTTTGATGATTTTTCTGATTATATGATTTTTTGTAGTCATCATACTCTTTTAGAAATTTTTTGTATTTTTTTTTATCCTCAGACGTTAACTGGTCTTTATCTTTTCTATCCAGATAGTTATTTTTAGTTTTTATAAGGCTAGATAATTTTTTATCAGTTTTTATGTAAACTAATATTCCACTTGTTTTACCATCTTTGCTAATTACAAATTCCTTATAAATTGGGCTGTTTATAATTTCATCAAACCCTCTTTTTTTGTCAGAGTCTTTACTAGATAAAGTTTTATAATTTTTAATTCTTTCTGACAGAGGATCATCGTTATTTTTTAGCAAAGGGACGTCTAAAATAGTAATCACATTGCTCACCCATCTTAGACTTACTAAATCATTTTTTAGATCTGTAAGGTTTTTAACTACAACAGGAGATAATAAATTTTCTTTTGGAGCATATGTTAGGACTAGAAAATCTTTTGAACCGTATTTAGTGTTTACCTCCCTAAGATATTTCAAATCAGGATCATTTTCTAGAAGCAAAGTATCTGATGACGCATCTAGTTGAAAATCTTTTGCAAAATATCCAAAGCTTAGTAATAAAATAATAAGTATAGATAGGGTAAATTTAGGTTTTTCAATTACTGAACTTCTGTATATTTTTTCAATCATTGAAATTTTAAAGCTATTTATTTTCTAGATCCTTGAATTTTGTATACATAGCTTCAAATTCAACTCGAACATTTCCTGTTGGCCCATGTCTCTGCTTACTTATCATAATTTCCGCTAAACGAGATATTTCATCCATTTTTTGTTGCCATTCAGCATGTTCGATGGAGCCTAGAGTGGGTTCTTTTCTTTCAAGATAATAGGCTTCTCGGAAGACAAACATCACTACGTCTGCGTCCTGTTCAATAGATCCAGATTCTCTTAAATCAGCTAATTGTGGTTTTTTGTCATCCCGCAGCTCAACTGCACGAGAAAGTTGAGATACTGCCAAGACTGGTACATTAAGTTCTTTTGCTAATGCTTTCAATCCTTGTGTGATTTCTGAAATTTCTTGAACCCTTCCATCGTATTTTCTGTTAGTAGCCCTCATTAACTGTATATAGTCAACAACAATTAAATCTAATCCAAATAGTCTTTTTATTCTTCTAGATCGATTACTAATGGCAGAAATAGTGATGGCAGGAGTTTCATCAATATATAGCGGCAAATTATATATATTTTTCGATGTTTCTATAAACTGTTCAAATTCTTTCTCTGATACTTTTCCTCTTCTAATATCATTTGATCTTATTCTTGATTGTTCAGAAAGTATTCTTGTTGAGAGTTGTTCTGCAGACATTTCTAAAGAGAAAAAAGCTACAGCCGACTTTGATCCTTTTTTTTCCATATTTTTTGCTGCATGATATGCAATATTGGTTGCTAAGGCTGTTTTACCCATAGAAGGTCTTCCAGCTATAATTAACAAATCTTGCTTGTGCATTCCTCCTAACCTTGAGTCCAAATCAGTTAATCCGGTTGGAACTCCCACTATACCTTCTTCATTTTGGTAGGCATTTTTTGCCATTTCAATTGTTTGTTGGAGTGCATTTTCGAATTTTAAAAAAGATTGATTAAAATGACCTCTTTCAGCTAAATCGAATAAAGATTTCTCAGCATTTTGAATCAACTCCTCTCCTGAAGAAGTAATTTCGTCATTACTAAAAACCTCATTTAGAACTGATTCTGAAATTCTAATTAGTTCTCTTCGTATATGCATTTCATTAATAATATTTGCATAATCAATGACTTGTTTTACAGAAGTTGTTGAGAATTTTGTAATTTTTACTAGATATTCTTGCCCTCCTAATTCTTTTAAACCCACTTCATTCTCAAAATAATTTTTTAGTGTAATTGGATTAGCTAATAGTCCCTTAGATATTAACATTTCAATAGTGTTAAAAATTTTTGAGTGTATAGGATCAAAGAATTTTTTGGAGTTAATTATTAATGCTATTTCATCGTAAATGTCGTTAGATACTAAAATGGAACCGATAAGGGCTTGTTCTGCCTCTATATTGCATGGCATTTTTTTTTGGGAATCTTGAACTACTTTAAGTGGTTGATAAGTTGTCATAAAAACTTAACTATCTAATACTATATAAGTAATTAAAAAAACCCAAAAGTTATACATTAAATTGGTTTTCTGTGGAAAATTAATCCTAAGTTTTAGGCTTTTCTTCTTCCTTCACAACTTCAATATGAATTTTTCCCTGAATTTCTGCATGTAAATTAATTCTTATCTCATAGGTGCCAATTTTCTTAATTTCTTTACCCACATCTATTTGAGAGGGTTTGATTTCAATCTTTTTTGCGCTACTGATGGCCTTAGATAATTCAACTGGTTTTATAGAACCATACAATTCACCATTTTCTTTTGCTCTTTTAGAGAATTTATAATTGGTATTGTTAATGATATCAAAAATTTTTTTTGCATCTTTTTTTAATTCAAGATTTTTTTGATTAAGTGTGTATTTTTTTTTATTAACTATATCAATATTTTCTTTAGATGACTTTAGTGCTTTTCCATATTTAATTAAAAAATTACGACCATGTCCTCTTCTAACTTTTACAATGTCGCCAATCTGACCAAGATTTTTAATATTTTCTAGTAATACTACTTCCATTTTATCTTTTAAATTAAAGCCAACACTCTTGCTCTCTTTATCGCTCTAGCAAGTTCTTTTTGTTTTTTTAGTGACACAGAAGTAACCCTAGAAGGTAAAATTTTTGAGCTCTCAGAGACATATTTTCTTAACAATTTGATATTTTTATAATCAATAATTGGTGCATTTTTTCCAGACAAGGGGCAGGGCTTAAAAAATTTTGATCCAAGCTTTTGAAATAAACTTAATTTCATATATCTTGAGGTTTTTCGTATTTTTTTACCTTTTTTTCTCTTTTTCATTTTTTTTCAGAATCTATTTTAGTTACTTTTTTTCAAAAAAATTAGTATCAAGATTATGTTTTTTTACTTTTATCGTCAAAAATCTAAGCAAAAATCCATCAATATTCTCCGCCTTTTTTAACTCCTCAATTGTTTTGCTGTCTCCCTCAAACTTTATATGAAAATAAAAACCTTTTTTATTATTTTTTATTCTATAAGCAAGAGTTCTTAATCCCCAATGTTCTGTTTTTATAACTTTTCCCAAATTTTTATTGATAATATTTTCGTATTTATCAACTAAGCTATCTTTTTGTTTTTCTAGTAAATCACCTTTTGTTATAAAAGTATGTTCGTAACAATTCATTCACGTTTTTCCTAAGTTGTTTAATATTTCCCTGCAAATAAGCCGTACTTTATCGATATAAGTTGGAGTTTTATACTATTATAATTTTCAATATACAACTGTTTAAATTCAATTATATTGTAATTTTTATTATCTTATGCGGGCAGTTTTATTTCCTGGGCAAGGTTCTCAATATGTAGGGATGGGATCTGATTTTTATAAACAGTTTCAATCTGTTAAAAAAAATTTTGAAATAGTTGACAAGACTTTGGGTTTCTCACTTTCAAGTCTTATATTGAATGGACCTGAAGCAGAACTCAAATTAACAAGAAATACACAGCCAGCAATAATGGTAGTAGGTGTTTCTATATTTAATGTTTTAAATCAAATTTGTAATTTAAATTTAAAAGATTCAAAATTTTTTGCTGGCCATTCATTAGGAGAATACACAGCTCTTGTTTGTGCTGGTTCATTAAGTATAGAAAGAGCTGCATACTTATTACACGAGAGAGGCAAAGCAATGCAAGAAGCTGTACCAGAAGGACGAGGCGCGATGATAGCTGTACTTGGTATGAAAATAGATGAAGTTGAAGAAGAGATCAATTTGTTGCCAAAAGAGGAAATTTGTGAGATTGCAAATGACAATAGTAATAGCCAGGTTGTTGCTAGCGGTACAACAACTGCCATTGAAATTCTTAGCAAAAATTTAAAAAAAAAAAAGAAAAAAGGAATAGTCTTACCTGTAAGTGCTCCATTCCATAGTTCCTTGATGAAAAAGGCTTCTGGAATTATGAAGAATAAAATTGAAAGCACTGATTTTCTAAAACCCAAACCTAGTATTATAAGTAATGTTACAGCCAAAAAAGAAGATGATATAAGTGTAATAAAATCTTTGCTAGTTGGACAAATTACGTCCAGGGTTAGGTGGAGAGAAAGTGTGAGCTATATGATAAAAGAGGGAGTTGTCGATTTTGTAGAAATTGGTCCTGGAAAAGTGCTTTCTAGTTTAGTAAAAAAAATAGATAGTAATGCTCAAGTATCAAATATTAATTCTTTAGATGATATAAAAAAATGATTAGCTTTAAAAATAAAAATGTTCTTATAACTGGAGCGACGGGTGGAATAGGCGGAGAACTTGTAAAAAAATTTTTTTCTCTAGGTGCAAATATAGTCGCAACTGGAACCAAAGCGGAAAAATTAGATCAAATTAAAAAAAAATATTCAAATATTAAAATATTAAAATTTGATATATCTGAACACTCTAGAATAGAGGAATTTGTTGAAAATGTTGTTCTAGAGTTAGGTGGTTTAGATATTTTAATCAATAATGCAGGAACCAATATGGATAACTTATCTTTAAGAATGAAAGAAGAAGAATGGAAGAAAGTAGTTGATGTAAATTTAACTTCAACATTTTTGTTAACAAAATATTCAATAAAAAAAATGTTGAAAAATAAGTTTGGGAGAATTGTCAACATTACGTCTGTTGTGGGGCACACTGGAAATTTAGGACAATCGAACTACGCTGCCACAAAAGCTGGTATTATTGGTATGTCAAAAAGTCTTGCTATTGAGTATGCCAAAAAAAATATAACTGTTAATTGTGTTTCTCCCGGTTTTATAATTTCTGACATGACCATGAATATAGCCGAAAAAGTCAAAATGTACCTGACATCAAGGATTCCTATGGGAAAGTTCGGAACAGGCGAGGACGTTTCCAACTGTGTGGTCTTTTTATCTTCTGACCAAGCATCTTACATCACCGGTGAAACATTGCACGTTAATGGTGGAATGTATATGTCTTGACAAAATTTATTAATAATCTATTAAAGGATAATTAAGTCAAATTAAGGAATTACAAATGAAGAAAGATGTACCAGTTAAGGTCAAAAAGATGGTCGCTGATCATTTAGGGGTTGATGAGGCAAAAGTGACCGACGAGGCAAATTTTATTGATGATTTGGGTGCCGATAGTTTAGATACGGTTGAGTTAGTGATGGCTTTCGAAGAAGAATTTGGTTCAGAAATTTCTGACAGCGAAGCAGAAAAGATTCTTACCGTAGGCGATGCTATAAAATTTATCGAAAGTAAATCGGCCCAATCATAGAGATCTTATTGTTGCTTAAATAAGAACAAAGTTCATAATTGTACAATATGCTAACAACAACAAATGGCATGATGTTTGTGTTGTCGTCACCCTCAGGTGTAGGCAAGACTACTTTGGCAAAAAAAATTGAAAAAAATAACTCTAATTTTATAATTTCAGTTTCCCATACAACGAGAAAACCAAGGCCAGGTGAAATAAATGGCAAAGATTATCATTTTGTTGGTGAAAAAGATTTTGATTTATTGATCAAAGGCAATCATTTTTTTGAATACGCCAGAATTTTTGATAATTATTACGGGACTGTAAAAGAACCAGTACTAAAACTTTTGTCTGCTGGAAAAGATGTAATATTTGATATTGACTGGCAGGGAACACAACAATTAAAGAAAATTGAAAGTCTACCTCTAGTAACATTTTTTGTCCTTCCGCCAAATATTGAAATTTTAAAAAAAAGATTGCTAAACCGTCACAAAGAACAAGAAAAATTGATTAAAGAAAGAATGAATAAATTCAACGAAGAAATTTCTCATTGGAAAGAATATAACTATGTTGTGATAAATGATGATTTGGAAACTTGTTATAGCAAAATATTAGAAATAATTATGAATGAAAAAAAAGGAATTAATCAAACACAAAACATAGATGAAATCGCAAAAAAAGTGGGAAAACTAATCAAATAACTTTTCATACCTCATTACGATTTTGTAGAACATTTCATTACTTAACTCTCCAGGCCTTTGACTTAGGTCTAAATTTAAATCCTTAGCTACTAGTTTATTATTCATAAATAATTTTGTAAAATTTTTATTAATCATTTTTCTTCTATTTGTGAATAGGACTCTTGTTATCATTTCAAGATTTTTAGGATTTTTTATATTAAAATTAATATTTTTTTTTGGTCTAAACGATAAAACTGTTGAATTAACTTTAGGCTTAGGAAAGAAACAATTTTTTGAAACGTCAAAATGTTTTTTTATATCTAGTCTCCAGTTACATAGGATTGATAACCGACCAAAGTCTTTAGTATTTTTTTTTGCTAGAATTCTGTTAGCAACTTCCTTTTGAAACATTAAAATCATAACTTCATACCAAGGAGGCCATTTTTCAAGCAATGTGAGAGAAGCCAATATTTGAGTAGAGATATTATATGGAAGGTTACCAAATACGATGGTGTTTTGTTCCAAATTATTATTTTTTATGACATTAAAAATGTCATCGTTGATTATTTTTACATTTTTAAAATTATTAAAATTGTTTTTTAATAACGAAGCTAATTTATTATCTTTTTCGACTGCAATGATTTTTTTTGCGTTCGTGCTTGTAATTTTTCTTGTTAAACTTCCATTACCCGAACCTATTTCTAAGATTGTTTTGTTTTTTTCGATCTTTCCAATTTTAATGATTTTCTCAATTATATTTTGATCAATTAAAAAATTTTGTCCCAAGCTTTTTTTAAAATTCATAAACAGATGTATCAACTATTTTACGCAATTAAAGAATTTAATCGATTCAATTAAACTTTTGGGATCAGCAACATTTTTACCAATTATATTTTCTGCCACGCCATGATCTGGCGATATTCTGATATAAGGAAGTCCCAGTGTAATGTTTATTGCATCATATTTGAATAAAGTTTTAAAAGGAGAAAGTACCTGATCGTGGTACATTCCAACAATTACATCAATTTTATATTGTTTAAAAATTGCAAAAAATGCATCAGGAGAAATTGGTCCCATTGCTTTTATTCCTAATTTTTTAATAGCTTTTACTGCCGGTAAAATAATTTCTTTTTCTTCAGATTTCTTTTTTGATGAGAAATTATGTGGGTTTAATCCCATAATGGCAATATTTGGACTTTTCCTAAAAATTTTTTTATAAAAATTACTTATAATTTTTACCTTTTTTACAATTTCTAATTTATTTATTTTTCTACTTACCTGGTTTAACGGTATATGCGTTGTTATCGGTGATACTGATAATTTTTTGTTATAAATTAACATCACCTCATTGCCAGACCTATTGGTTTTCTTGGAAAGAAATTCTGTAATTCCTTGATATTTTTCTCTAAATAAGGATTCTTTGCAAACTGGACAGTTTATAAAACCTAAGATTTTTTGATCATTAATAAATTTTTTTGCTATATCAAAACATTTGAAAATATATTTGTTCGATTTGCTTGATATTTTTTGGAAAGGTTTTTCTTGTTTGTATATTACATCATAAACAGGAATCTTGTTTCCGATTAAGTCCCTTGTTTTAAAATTACTATTAATTTTTTTAATTTTAATATTATATTTTAATTTTTTTTTTTGTAAATTTAATAGATGTATACTTCCAATTACTAAAAGTGGTTGATGGATGTACTGTTTTCTTTTTTTCCAACATTTAAAAATAATTTCTGATGAAATGCTATTAGGCTCTCCGGCAATTATAGCTATAGTTCTTCTAGTCATTTAGTAATATTTAATTGTTATAGATCTGTTTAGACTATCATAGTGAGACAGTGAGTACATATTAAGAATTTTTGTTCTTTCAGCATTGACCAATTGTTTTTTTAAGTTATCAAAGTTTATATTTTTTTTCATTTTTCGTTTATCTCTTATTTTAAAAAATAAAATACCTTGAGGCAAAATAATGGGTTGTGAGATACTCCCTATAGCTGTGTTAATTATTTGAGATTTGAATTTTTTAGCAATAGCATTTTCATTAACCCATCCTAAATCCCCACCTTTGAAAGCTGTTTCTGAAATACTTTGGTTCATAGCAACTTTTTCGAAACCTTCGGTTTTAATTTTGTTTTTTATTTCTTTTACAGCAGTTTCTAATTTATTTTCTGCAGTAGGTTTAATTATAATTTCTGAAATTAAATATTCTTTAACTTCTTTTTTATTTTGAATAGTTTTTAATTGGTCATTTATTTCATCTTCATTAACTATTAATCTGTTTTTGTACAATTCAAATATTAAACTATTCCATAAAAGTTCTGTTTTAACTCGAGAAGAAATATCAGAAAAATTAATTTTATTAACCACAAAAGTATTTTTAAACGTATCTAAATCCATATTTATATTTTGTGCCCACTTCTCTAATTCGTTTTGAAGATCTGTAGGATTAAAGCTTAAAGACTTATATTTTTCAATTTCAATTGTTTTTATGATCCTTT
Source organism: uncultured Pelagibacteraceae bacterium (assembly GCA_913050185.1). Taxonomy (GTDB): domain Bacteria; phylum Pseudomonadota; class Alphaproteobacteria; order Pelagibacterales; family Pelagibacteraceae; genus AG-414-E02. The sequence goes on along the minus strand of CAJXBA010000004.1, from coordinate 33,350 downwards.
TAATTATAGATTGTGTTGCTGCTGCTTGTATATGATCTTTAGTATTTTCAGAAAAACTTTGATTAGTTAGTATCAAAATTATTTTCATCTCATTCACGATATCTAATTTGGTTATAGCTTTGTTTCCAATGCTGGCATACAAAGCATCTTTGATTGCAGTTTTGCTTTTTGAAGTGGTGGATTTAACTTGCTTAGTATTATCTTTTGTAATTTTTTTTGTTGTTTCAATTTTTTCAACTGGTTTTTTAACTTTTTCAATCGGTTCTTCAACATTTTCAACTGGTTTTTCAACATTTATTACTTCCTCACTTTCAGTGGTCTGTTTTTGGACAATAGGTTTTTCGAAAAAGAAAATTGTATAAAAAAATAAAACTAACGCCAAAAGCGTGAGTAGAGTAAGAGAAGCGGTTATGCTAATAAAAAATATTTTCTTAAAATTGATCACGGACTAACAAATGCTGAAGTTTTTACTCCCCCCAATGGAATAAAGCTTATTGTAAACATTAAAGAATCTTTCGGTTCTAAGTCTCTATCAGTATCGTCATAAAACTCTCTTTTAAAAACTAAACCAGCCGTTAAACAATCAATAGCATATTGATAACTTATATCATAAAATTCCGTACTATCAGTTTTATAATTTTTCTTAGTTGAAAAACCAAATTTATTATGATCGTTGATGTTTAGGTCGATACCATGACTAAGGTAATGCTCGTCTCCTACATGATTTCGTTGCTCTAGGTAATCCAAATTAAAACTAACCTTACCAAAATTTAAACTAGTTGAGACGTTATTATAATTTAGAGTATTAAAGTTGTGATCAAGTGAAAATTTGTAACTAACATTGCCTATTTTTAAAAAATTGTAGTTAATATCACCCACCACATCGGACATTTTTTGATCTAATGAGCTTCTTGATGGAATATTTTCGTTTCTTTTGCCTCTAAAGACCTGTCCCATTGACACTGAAAATTTGTCCTTATCAGTTTCTTCTTTTTTACTTTTTCTGGATGATTTATAGTCAAAACCTATAACAGCGCTTAAACCATCCTCAATTTCTGAAGTTTTATTCATTGAATACAAATTTGCATAATTTAAGATCACATCATCTCCACTCAAATCCCTCATGTGGCCTGGTGCATATCTAAACATAACATTTGGTGAAAAAGTTTTAGAAAAATTCATTCCTTTTTTTTCCATTGGCAAATAACTCTTAAAAGTTAAAACGCTGCTAAGTTCGTTTGTAGTTTTGTTCGTTTTATAGTCTGGTGTGTTTTTTGCATTATAGTTGGTATTCTTAACCATGCCCTCTAAAATGTTAACAAATCCATTTTGTGTAATTTTACTGCCAGCACTCCAAACAACATCGTTAGTTAGAGAAGTTATGTATTTATTACCATCGTAGTTTTTGTAAAGAGCATTTGATTTTAAATCAAATGATCCAAATTTTTCAGATAAAAAATTTTTCCCAAACAATATATTGGGTAAAATATATTCATATCTATCGTTTGATTTTTCTCTTAAATCTTCATAAACAGTTGCTGAAATATTTAGATACATGTCATCTTTATTAAAACTATAATCAATTTTATTTTCTAGATTTGTATTTTCGGAATCAACCAATGTAGTATTGACATCATGCACTCTAAAATACGTATCATTGGATGTTTTTTGCATTTTGAAAGATAAGCTACTATCAAAAGTTTTATTTTTACCAAAATCAATACTTAATTCACCGAAAATATGATTTCTTGAACCATCTGTTTTTGTACTATTAGTATCTTTGTATCCCTGAGTGTAACTGGTATCTAATGTCAAAAAAGAATTTTTATAAGCTTGCCTGTATTCATTCAAAAGTAATACATTCTCTTTTGCATAAATCTTTGGGGTAAAAGTAAGATCTTTGTCGTGACTAATGGCCCAGAAGTATGGTAGTCCAAAACCGGCACCTACATTTGTAGAATCAGTAAAAAAAGGAGTTAAAAAGCCAGATTGTCTTTTGACGGACGGATCAGGATGAGAAAATCTTGGAAAGTAAAATATGGGCACATCGTAAATTTTTAATGTTGCATGCTCATAATATATTTTTTTTTTTATGTTATCATGAAGGATTTTATTTGCTTGTATCATCCAAGGTGGACATCTACCTTCTTTTTGCCTACATACCGTAAAAACACCTTTAGACAAATTATATTTATTTTTGGTTATAAGTATATCATTGGCGGCGAATCTTGGATCATTTTCTTCACTCACCCCAAAGCTTTTGTTATCCAAGGCAACACTGACGTCAGAACCAATCATTTCCTTTTTTATTGTGTCTACATGTATTTCTTTGAAGAAGTATTTATTCTTCTTGACGTCAATAATTTTTATTTCCCCTATCGATGAAAATAAATTTTTTTCTATTTGATATTGAAACATGTCAACCATAACGATATTGCCATCTATATCAGTAAAAATTGAATCTTGGTCGGAGCTTAATATTTTATTCTTAATATTATATAATATTTTGTTTGATGTAAGTTTATAGCCTTCTGTCAGAATCAATTCAGAATTATCGTAAGTAATGATTAGGTTTTTTATGTTATCATATGTTGCTTTGTCAGTTTTTAATATATTACCATCGGTATCAAAAACTTCGACAGAACCTTCTGCCATCAAAAATTCTTTAGTTTTTTTATAAGTTGCCTTATCAGTTTTTATAAGATTGCCTTCTACATCGGTAACTTCAACAGAACCTTCGCCAATAACAATGTTGTTTTTTTGGTCAATTGAAACTTTGGTAGCAGAAATATTAAACTCATCTGCAAAAAGATAAACAGGCAATACATTCAGATTAAAAAGACAAATAACAATGATTAAAAAAATTTTATTTTTGATTTGCATGTATTATTCCTACAGCGCTGAAAATGAAAATGACGACAATTGGCATCCAAACAGAAACTTCAATTGGCAATTTATCAGTTTTGCCTAACGCAGCTGAAAAATCAATAAAATAAAATATTAATATACTCGTAATTATTGCTATAAATGTATAATTCCAGTTGTTTTCCTTAAAGCGCATACCCAGTGTAAATACGCCGCTTAGTAGAATCATGCTTAAAAGAAAAAAAGGAAACGCTAAAGATTGTTGTAACTTTGACTTCATAGCTTTTGTCGAATAACCTCTATCTTTCAAAAGCTTAATTTCATTGTTAAGGTTCCAAAACGAAACAGTGTCGAGATTTGAATATAAGCTTTTAATCTTATTGATATCATAAATACTTGTGTGACGGAGATCTCCACCATTCTTAAAAACGGTTATTCCATTTTTGTCTATTATACTTGCGTCTTCAATAAGCCAATGTTGTGTACTGATATCAGCAGATTTAGCTTCTATTCTTTTTATAAAATTATTGTTTTGATCAAATTCATAAATAGTAAGATTCATCAATTTATTATCATTTAATTTCGAAGATCTTATTATGAAATTTCTTCCTAAATTTTTTTCCTTTATCCAAATTCCATTGTTGGTAACAGTAGCTAAATAGTCTTGCTCTTTTTCATAATAATTACTTTTGATAGATTCATATTTCTTTACCATGCTAGAGGTGATTGGATTGATTATGGTAATAAATAATACTCCTAAGATTAAAGATAAAACGCTGGGAATCATAATTACCGAGAAGTTTGACATTCCGGAAACTCTCATTCCAATAATTTCATCTGTCTTTTTTATTTTTTGAAAAAACCAAATTCCCGATAATAAAATTATAAAGGGAAACATGTTGTAAATCAGACTTGGAATAAATAACAAGGTAAGTAAGATCGGTATTCCCATTCCTATATCGTAGTCTTTAAATAGATTTATTTCTTCAAATAAATTTACAACAAAACCCAAGCTGAAAAATACTAAAGTCATGTTAAAAGTAATTTTTAAATATTCACGGCTTAAGTAATTATTTATAATGAATGATTTAATCATATATATTAATTTAAGTTTTCATATTTAAATGATTTTATTAAAAAAAAGTAAATTAAAGGAAGAAATCCAATAGGGACCAAATAATAGACTGCAGTGTGATTCCATGAGGTGCCTGAATATCTAACCATTATTTCAGCTCCTATAAGAAACATAAAACCGATAAGAAAACATAAGTATTTAACAATATTAGAATATTTTTTGTCTCTTCTTGAAGAAAGCAGAAAGCACGATATCAGTGAAATCAGTGGTATAAAAAAAGGTGTACCGAATCTTTTATTAATTTCCATTTTGTTTTCCTTAAGTAATTGTTTTTTTCTTTCTATATTTTCCTCAGTAACATAGTCAATGCAATTATTTAAATATAAATTTTTTTCCTGAACGCATTTAAGAATGTGTATGGTTGATGTTTCTTGGATTTTTGGTTCAATTGTACTTCTTGTAGAAAGACCAGTAACGTTTATTGCAGTTTTTTCAAATTTGATAATAGTTACGGTTCCGTCATTTTTTGTTTTTTGAATATTCCCATTTAATAAAACTAAATTTTCTTTATTTTCTGTTACATATCCAGCTTTAGCAAAAATTGTAGACGGCCCATCGGAAATCTGGGTTAGAACTTGACCGTCGTCTCTTATAAAAATGTTTTCATAAGTATTATTTTTTTTTTTTTTATCAACAAAAATCGTGAGTCCTTTTACAGAATCGTTAAATTCTCTTTCTTTCAGCAATGAGGAGACGAATTGTAACTCTGAATCTTTTAGTATAGTTCTTGAAAAATTCAGAATTTTCGGATTTATAACAACTGACATTAATAAATGTATGAACATGACTAATATTGATACGCGAAATATAAGATTTACAATGTGAATTTTATTTAAACCTGACATCCATAGAATGATTAGTTCATTATCTTTTTCTAATTTTAAGATTGTTAGCAATAAAGCTATTAAAAAGGAGAAAGGAATTAATTTTGTTATTATTTTTGGTATTGTTAGAGATGAATAGAAAATATAGACCATAAAAGCATGGCCATCATCGGTTACAAGGTCCAAGAAATTTACTGCCTGAACTGTCCAAATAATCGCAGTTGTAGCAAATATTACTATTACAAAATAGCGTATGATTTCGTGAAAAAAATAATTGTAAATTGTCTTTTTCATTTCAAATATCTATAATATACAGTTAATAAAACAACTTGGGATAGAATTCAATTTATACGTTAAAGGAAGAAAAAATGTTAAGTTTTGCAACCAATTTAAGTTCAGATATTGAAGCTTTCGTTATATTCGTGACAGAAGAATACAACTTCAAAGATAAACAAAATGTTTTATCGAGTATTACTGTTCAAAAAATTAATTCTTTTCTTAGGTTATTAAAAAAAAAAAGAAAAGATGAAGAAGTAAGCTCTTTTGATATTTCAGAGAAACAAAAATGCTTCATAATTAAAGTAAAAAATAAATATAAAAGTTTTTTTCCACAAGAAAGTGGTGGCGACTTATTTTCGTATATAAAAAAATTTAAAAACATTAAGAAAGTTTATTTCTATTTGGATAGTTTAGATTTTGATAAAACAAAATCGGTAATTTTTTTTTCACAATTTATTTTTGGTTTTAATTTAAAAAACTACACTTTTGATAAGTATAAAACTTCAAGTAAAGAAAAAGGCAATAAAGAAATTAATTTTAAAATTATTACTTCAAACAAAAGCACAATAGAAAAAGAATATAGATACTACGATGCTATAAAAAAAGGTATATTTTTAACTAGAGATTTAGTTTCTGAGCCGCCAAATATATTAAATCCTAAAGCTTACGTACAAGAAATAAAAAAACTGTCAAAATTTGGATTAAATATTAAAATTTATAATGAAAAAGAAATGAAACGATTGGGATTAAACGCACTAGTAGGTGTTGGACAAGGAAGTGTTAATGGATCTTATTTGGCAACTATTGAATGGAATGGCAAAAAAAAATCAAATCAAAAACCATTAGCTTTCGTTGGAAAAGGTGTTTGTTTTGACACTGGTGGTATTTCTTTAAAACCAGCACGCTTTATGGAAGAAATGAAATACGATATGGCAGGGTCAGCTGTCGTTGTAGGATTATTAAAATCATTTGCTTTAAGAAAGGCTAAAATTAATGCAATTGGTGTAGTTGGTTTGGTTGAAAATATGCCCGGTGGTAATGCTCAAAGACCGAGTGATATTGTTAAATCATTTTCAGGAAAAACTATAGAAGTGCTTAATACTGACGCGGAAGGAAGACTTGTTTTGGCCGATGCGTTAAGTTTTGCAGAAAAAAAGTACAAGCCAAAATTTATTGTAGATCTAGCTACCTTAACAGGAGCTATAATTATCAGTTTAGGAGAGGAGTATGCAGGTTTGTTTTCAAATAATGATGAATTATCAAAAAATATTTACAAGGCTGGTGAAAATGTAAATGAAAAAGTTTGGAGGCTACCTCTACATAAAAATTACGACAAATTAATAGATTCTCGAATAGCAGATGTTCAAAATATCAACTATGTAGGAGGGGCTGGCTCTATAACAGCAGCTCAATTTTTACAAAGGTTTATTTTAAACAGGACACCTTGGGCTCACTTAGATATTGCTGGTATGTCCTTTTCAAAAAAAGCAGCAAATTTAAATCCGGGTGGAGCTACCGGATTTGGCGTTATGTTACTTAATTATTTGGTCAAAGAATATTACGAGTAAGGATATGACCGAACAAACATTATCTATTATTAAGCCAGACGCAGTAGAGAGAAATTTGGAAGATAAAATAAAATCCTTTTATGAAAAAAAAAACTTAAAAATTTTTAAACATAAAAAAATACAAATTACCAAAGATGAAGCTGCAGAGTTTTATAGAATACATCAAACAAAGGCATTTTATGAAAATTTATGTAATTATTTATCATCCGGGCCAATCATAGTAATGGTATTGGAGGGAGAAAATGCGGTAATTAAAAATAGAGAAATTATAGGTGCTACGGATCCTTCAAAGGCAAATATTGGAACTTTGAGACAAATGTATGGAATTTCAATTGATAAAAATTCAGTGCATGGGTCAGACAGTTTGGAAAATGCGAAAACAGAAATAGAATTTTTCTTTAATAAATAATCCTTTAAATTTCGAATTTTTGTATTTTTTTCTAACTTTTTCAGTTTTTTTTGAAATGTAATTTGTCAACTTATCAACATTTGCCCTATTAAAACCGCTTTTCTTATAAGTATTATAGACCTATTTAGTGAGAAATATTATTCAATGTTTAAATATTTTATATTTAAGTTTAGAAGATGTGTTTTTATTGTTTTGACAACAATAATATTTTTGGTGATTTTGCTTTCAAAAAGTTATTCAAAAGAAAATGTTTTTGTTATCGATAATATTAAAGTCAAAGGTGAGATAGATATAAATTTTTCAAGGGAAAAATATATCGACAAAGCGTTTTTAAAATCATTTGAAATTCTTATGTCTAGAATTTTGTTATCAAAAGACTCAAATAAAATAAGTAATATAAGTTTGAATAAAATAAAAAATTTAATAAAAAGCTTTCAAATTTATGAGGAGACATACAGAAAAAACGAGTATAAAGCGAATTTTAGAATATATTATAATGAAGCTAAAATTAAAAAGTTCCTTGGTCAAAAAAATATTTCATTTTCGCAACAGAAAAATATTTCAGCAGTTTTCTTTCCAATGCTTTTTATAAATGATGAAATGCAGGATTTTTACGAAAATTTTTTTTACAAAAAATGGATAGATATTGAAATTACAAATGAACTAATAAATTTTATACTTCCATTAGAAGATTTAGATGATATTTCTAAAATAAAGGAAACGAAAAATAGAATTGAAGATTTGAATATTAATGATTTTGTCAATAAATATGATACTAAAAATTTTATTTTTGCACTAATAAACTTTCAAAACAAACAGCTAGACATTCATCTTAAAATAAACTTCGAGAAGAGTAAAACGAGTAAAAATTTTTCATACGAACTTGATGATATAAATAATGAGACAAGATTATATTTTATTTTGAAAAATTTAAAGACACAAATCACAGAAATTTGGAAAAAAGAAAATCTTATTAATCCATCAGTTCCATTGTCAATAAGAATAAAATTTAGCTATACTAAACTTCAGGATTTGGACCAGTTAAAAAATATTTTTTATAACATAGATTTTGTCAACAATTTTTCTCTAGAAGAATTAGATATTAACAATTCTTTTTTTAAAATTGATTATTATGGTAATCCTAAAAGATTGAAGACAGAGCTTTTAAAATTTGATTATCGATTGAAAAATGACCAAGGATATTGGGAGATTTATTTAGATGAGTGACCAATTAATCCTTAAATTTCCAACAAGTAAAGTTTATTTGAAGGAAGATTTTTATGTTTCTTCAAGTAATAAACAAGCATACGATTTTATAAATAGCTGGCCTAAATGGATTAAAAGAATTGTTAACATATTTGGTCCAGCAGGATCAGGTAAAACACATTTAACATCAATTTTAAAAAACAAAACAACAACATTTGAGATTCAATCAAACAAATTAAATGATAAAGTTTTTCTTCAATTTAAAACAAAGGAAGCTTTGATAATTGAAAATTTAGATAGTAAAATTTCAGAAAATCTACTATTTTCGTTATGGAATAACGTCTTACAAGATAATAAATATCTCTTAATTACTTCTAACAAGCCAATTAACACATACAAATTTCAATTACCTGATTTAAATTCTAGAATTAAAAGTTGTATAAGTTTTGCAATCAAGCTTCCCGACGATGATTTAATCAGCGTTATTCTGGCAAAAAGCTTTTCAGATAAACAAATAAAGATTGAAAAAAAGCATATCGATTACATAATAAAAAGAATAGACAGATCCTATGAAAAAATATCTCAATTTATTTTGATTTTAGATAAATATTCATTAAAAAAAGGTAGTCCATTTAGTTTAAAATTAATTAAAGAAGTATTAAAAATGATATAAATTCATGAGAAGGAATCGATTTGAACAAATATAGAACTCATAAGTGTTCAGAACTAACTAAAGGAGATACTGGTAAAGCCGTCAAGCTTTCAGGTTGGATTCATAGAAAAAGAGATCATGGGAATCTTCTTTTTTTTGATCTGAGAGACCATTATGGTTTATCACAGTGTGTTGCAGAAAATAGCAGCACTTTTTTTAAGAAAATAGAGAGAGCAAAACCTGAATCTGTAGTTTGTGTATCAGGTAAAGTTGTAAAAAGATCGGTTGATACAATTAACAAAGATTTATTTACAGGAGAAATAGAAATTGCAGTTTCATCATTTGAAGTTTTATCTGCTGCAAAAGATTTACCCATGCCCGTTTTTGGAGAACAGGACTATCCTGAGGAGATAAGATTGAAGTATAGATTTATAGATTTAAGGCGAGAAGAAATGCATCGTAATATTGTTTTGAGATCAAAAATAATTTCTTTTATAAGAAATAAAATGATAAGTAGTGGTTTTTTAGAATTTCAAACACCGATATTAGCAGCTTCCAGCCCAGAAGGTGCTAGGGATTTTTTAGTTCCTAGTAGATTGCACCCCGGTAAATTTTATGCACTACCTCAGGCGCCTCAACAATTTAAACAAATGGTTATGATTTCTGGTTTTGACAAATATTTTCAAATAGCACCTTGCTTTAGAGATGAAGATAGTAGAGCGGATAGGAGTCCCGGAGAACACTATCAATTAGATATTGAAATGTCTTTCGTAGAGCAGGAAGATATTTTTAAAACATTGGAACCTATTTTTTTTGAGGTATTTAACGAATTTGGAAAAAATAAAATTGTCTCCAAAACACCTTTTAAAAGAATCAAATATAAAGATTCGATGTTAAAATATGGCACTGATAAGCCAGACTTGAGAAATCCAATAGAGATATTTGATGTAACAGAAATAATTAATAGAGAGGATGTCAAATTAGATATTTTTAAAAAATCTATTTCCAAAGGTGCAATTGTGCGTGCAATACCTGCTCCAAAGACATCATCAAAACCCAGAAATTTTTTTGATGGGTACAATAATTGGGCTAAAGAAATGGGGGCCAAAGGTTTAGGTTATATAACTCTAGAGAAAATTGGAAATAATCTTCTTGGCAAAGGACCAATAGCAAAATTTTTTTCAGAAAGAGCAATTAATGACTTGATAAAAGTTTGTAATTTAAAGGAAAATGACTCTATTTTTTTCTCATGTGACACAAAAAACAATGCTGAAAAAATTTCTGGAATAGCAAGACAAAAATTAGGTCATGAACTTAACCTTATAGATAACAATAAGTTTGAATTTTGTTGGATAATCGACTTTCCTATGTATCAATATGACGAAAAAGAAAAAAAAATTGATTTCAATCATAACCCTTTTTCAATGCCTCAAATTAATCCATTAAATTTTGAAAAATCTGATCCTTTATCAATACTCGCGTATCAATACGACTTGGTATGTAATGGTTCGGAAATATCATCAGGAGCAATAAGAAATCATTTACCAGAATTAATGTACAAAGTATTTTCAAAAGTTGGCTATTCAAAAGAAGAAGTTGACAAAAAATTTGGAGGTATGATCAAGGCACTTTCTTATGGTGCCCCACCTCATGGTGGTATAGCTCCTGGAATAGATCGAATTGTTATGCTGCTGGCTAATAAGGAAAACATCCGCGAAGTTACTCTGTTTCCAATGAATCAAAACGCTGAAGATTTATTAATGGGAGCACCTTCAAAAGTCAACGAAACTCAATTAAAAGAGTTAAATATTAAAGTTTTAGAAAAGAAAAAGTAATTTTCTATTTTTTGCTTTTCAAATTAATTCTTACGTTGCTTAAATCAACGAGTTTGTCTTTATAGTTGCTTCTTACAAAACCCTTGCTTGTAATATTTTTTACCAATTTCAGAAAAGCTTCATCCTCATCATCGCCTATAACTTTATCATTCAAAGTTTTGTTAATAGAAGGTGTGTGTGCAAGATCTTCTCTTCCCAGATATGATATGGCTAGTTCTCTAAAAATATAATCTAAAATTGAAGAGGCGTTTAAAATTCTATCATTACCTTTAATTTCTCCAGATGGTTCAAACTTAGTTTCAATAAAAGCATCAACAAATTCATCCAGTGGCACGCCATACTGAAGGCCCAGAGAAATAGCTATTGCAAAATTGTTCATTAACGCTTTTACAAGTTCACCTTCTTTGTTCATATCGATAAAAATTTCACCAACTTTTCCATCATCATATTCGCCAGTGTGTAAGTATATTTTATGATCTCCTATTGAAATTTTTTGTATGTAACCTTTTCTTCTATCAGGCATTTTCGATCTATTGGTCGTGTTTTTATTCAGTTTTTGAACGTTAGTACCTTTTCTATTGAAGTCATTTGCACCCTGTAATTTATTTGAATTGATAACTGTTTCATTAACCAAAGAGGAAATATTGGGAATTTTTTCGGTGATCAATTCATCTGAATGCACATCTTTATTTTCATGGTTAACAGTTTTAGTTTTTCTATTATTTAATCTAACATCGATTATCTCAACTTTGCCATCATTGCGATTTTCAAGCTCAGAAAGCTTCTTCTCGTTCAACTCATCAAGTTTGTGAATTATTTTAAACGTGCAGGTATAAAACGTTTCTACTAAATACTTTGACATAAATACGGTCTCCAAGATTTAATTATTTTTTTTATATATCGTGTATGTTTATATGATATATACTAAATATATTTTATATCTAATAAATTATTTACAATTCATAATTGTGTGTACATTTATTTTAGAAGGATAAGGCTGTGAAATGAAGGAAAATTTTATGACAGGATTTATTAAACAAATTTTTACGTGGTGGAATCGACAAACTGTAGGCACTTTTATTTATACTTTTTTCACAGGAAAGTTTGCTGGCAAGGATCAATTCGGTAACAAGTACTATTTTAATTTCAAGGGAAAAAGATGGGTAATTTATAATAACAAAGTTGAATCATCGACAATTCCTGCAGAGTGGCATATGTGGATACATTTTTTAAAAGATAAAAAACCCTTAGACAGTTCAAATAAATTCAAGTGGCAAAAAAAACATGAAGAAAATTTAACGGGAACAGCCAAAGCCTATAAACCGGATGGTTTATTAAGCTCCGATGACAAGAAAAGTATGAAAAAGTATGAAATATGGAAATACTAAAATTTTTTTTTTGATCTTTATTTTTTTTTTGATTGGTACTTTCTCTACATTTGCAGAAGATAAAATAGAAATAGTTCCTCTAATAAATTTGGAAGAATTATCTCCAACTTTTGAAGAAGATAAGGACGAATTAGAGAGTGTTGAAGATAAAAACATTATTATAGACAAAAAAAAAATCATTTCTTCTAGCGAACATAAATCAGCAAAGAGTGATAAAGTTTATATAAATCTAACAGCTCTAGACAAAATAACAGCAAAAACGTCTTCTATTAGATTGGCGATTGGTGACAAAAGTTTTTTTGGTTCACTAGAAATCAAAGCCTTTAAATGTCAACTCTCAGTAAACAAAGATACTTCCGATACTGTTGCTTACATACAAGTTAAAGATTTGTCAGCTAAGGATAATAATCAAGTTTTTTTATTTAATGGCTGGACTTTTGTATCTGGCCCTACTCTTCAATCAATTGATCATCCGGTCTATGATTTATGGCTTACAAGCTGTGAAAACATTTAATAAAATGATTCGTCGGCCAACCAATTTACATCAAAATCAGAACTAATAAATTTTTCATGGCTTAGTATTTTTTTATGTAAATTAATTGTTGTGGTTATTCCCTCAATTACGAATTCATCTAAAGCTCTAAGCATTCTCTGTATTGCTTCTTTTCTATTACGACCATGGCATATTAATTTGCAAATTAAACTGTCATAATATGGTGTAATTTTGCATCCTTGAAAAATGGCTCCATCAACCCTTGTTCTAAATCCTGAAGCCTGGTGACAAACATTAATTATTCCTGGTGATGGTTGAAAATTCTTGCTTGGATCTTCAGCGTTAATTCTACACTCAATTGCGTGTCCCCTTGGTTTAATATCATTTTGAGTTAAGGCTGTATTACCTGTATTTGCTATACATATTTGTTCTTTGACTATGTCTATTCCTGTAGTCATTTCTGTTATTGGATGTTCAACTTGAACTCTTGTATTCATTTCAAGAAAATAAAACTTTCCATTTTCATATATATATTCAACTGTACCGGCGCCTTCATAACCAATTTTTTCTACCATTTTTATAGTTTTATTTAATAAATCCGATCTTATTTTTTCATCAATAACTGGACTAGGAGTTTCTTCTATTAGTTTTTGATATTTTCTTTGAACCGAACAATCTCTTTCATATAAATGAACAGTTCTATTTTTTCCTGACATAATTTGCACTTCTATATGTCTAGGATTATTATAATATTTTTCTATATATATATTGTCATTTTTAAAATATTTTTTTGCCTCCAGTTTAGCCATAAGAAACAATTGATCCAATTTCTCAGGTTCCTTAGCGACTTTCATGCCTTTTCCTCCACCGCCACCCGCAGCTTTAATTAAAACTGGGTATCCAATATTCTCGCTAATTTTTTTTGCTTCATCAACTGAGTTAACATTTCCAGCAGAACCTTCTATTACAGGTAATCCATTTTCTTTTGCAATTTTTCTAGCTTCAATTTTATCTCCCATTTTTTTAATTAAATCAGGACTGGGTCCAATAAATTTTATTCCATGTTTAGTAACAATTTCTGCAAACTGAGCATTTTCTGACAAGAATCCATACCCTGGATGAATTGCTTCTGCTCCAGTTACATCAACAGCAGACATTAAAGCAGCAATATTTAAATAACTATTTTGAGGTTGGTGTGATCCTATACAAATACTTTCGTCCGCTAATCTTACATGCATGGAGTCAGCGTCAACGTCAGAATGTACTGCTACCGTTGATATTCCCCATTCCTTACAAGCTCTAATTATGCGAACCGCTATCTCTCCACGGTTAGCGACTAAGATTTTTTTAAACATTATTTAATTGAAATAAGAGATTGTCCGAATTCTACAGGCTCACCATCATTAACTAGGATTTTACTAACTGTGCCATCATAAGTGGAAGGAACATGATTCATAGTTTTCATTGCTTCAACAATCATGATGGTTTGTCCTTTTTTAATTTTTTGACCCACTTTTACAAATTTTTTTCCGCCAGGTTCTACGGCCAAATATACTGTTCCAACTATTGGTGATGTTACTTTTAAATCCGAATCAATGTTTTCCTTAATAACAGGCTGTTTTTCTTTTATTTCTTCAGACACAACATTTGGGTTTCTTATTGACCGAGAAACTTTTACCTTAGTTGTACCCTCGGCATACTCAATTTCACTAAGTTTAAATTCTTTTAAATATTCAGTTAGTTCTTCAATAATTTTTTTATTTATTTTCATTTTATTTATTATAAATTTCTTTCATGGAATCTAATGCCATAATATATCCATTTATACCGAATCCACAAATAATTCCTCTTGCAGCTTTGCTTATTAAAGATTTTTTTCTAAATTCTTCACGATTATATATATTTGTTATATGAACTTCTATTGTAGGTAATTTTATTGCAAGAAGAGCGTCCAAAATTGCAACTGAAGTATGTGTATATCCAGCAGCATTAATAATTATTCCGTCAAAAATACCTTTAGCTTTTTGTATCATTGTTACTATTTCACCCTCAATATTGGATTGTTCAAATTTTATTTTAAAGCCAATCGATTTTGCATGAGATTCACAATTATTTTTAAGTTCATCGAGAGTGATTGTTCCATATTTAGATTCTTCTCTTTCACCGAGAAGATTTAAATTAGGTCCATTTATTATTAGTATTTTTTTTGTCATTTAAATAAGTTAAAATAATTCAAATGAATAACTTAAATGTGGCAAAAATACAATTAAACGGTAGTCCATACGAAATAAGCTCCGAAACTAACTTGAATCAATTGCTTAACGAACTAAAAATTAAGAAAAATAAAGTAGCTATTGAAGTTAATGGCGAAATTGTAGAAAAAAATAAATATCCAACAGTTGTTTTGAATAAAGATGATAAGGTAGAAATTGTACATTTTATTGGTGGAGGATAGGAGACATGCAAGATGTTTTTACGATAGCAAATAAAAATTATAAGTCACGATTAATTGTTGGTACGGGAAAATACAAAGATTTCAAACAAACAGCTGATGCCGTCAAAGCTTCTGGCGCTGATATTGTTACGGTGGCAGTTCGAAGAGTAAATATATCTGACAAAAGTCAACCTTTACTAATGGACTATTTGGACCCAAAATCTATTACATATTTGCCAAATACTGCGGGATGTTACACATCAGATGAAGCACTTAGAACTCTCAGATTGGCCCGCGAAATTGGTGATTGGAAACTAGTCAAGTTAGAAGTTTTGGGAGACAAAAAAACCCTTTATCCAAATATGATCGAAACAATAAAGTCTGCCGAAATTTTGGTCAAAGAAAATTTTAAAGTGATGGTCTATTGTACGGACGATCCAATTTTATCAAAAAAATTAGAAGATATTGGAGTTTCTGCTATTATGCCATTAGCTGCGCCAATAGGTTCTGGAATAGGTATACAAAATAAAACAAATATTACTTTAATAAAAGAACAATCAGCAGTACCCGTTATTGTTGATGCGGGTGTTGGAACCGCCTCCGACGCGACCATTGCGATGGAACTAGGATGTGATGGAGTTCTAATTAATACAGCAATTGCAGAATCCAAAAATCCAGTTTTGATGGCAGAATCTATGAAACATGCTGTAATAGCAGGAAGAAAAGCCTACAAAGCTGAAAGAATGAAGAAGAGAAAATACGGAAATCCTTCGTCACCACAACAACATTTAATATGATTTTTGAAAAAATTAATAACCAATAGATTTTTTGTTGTCAAAACTACTTCTTTGCGTTTTAGGTTTGTGGCCAAATTTTTTATTAAGTTTATTTTTTCCAATAAATTTTTTCTTTTTAAACTCTTTTTTCTTAAATTTTTGCCACATGAAGCTTGATTCATATTGATCAATATTTTCAATTTTTTTTATAATTTTATTATTTCTATTAAGTAGTTCTATCTTATATTCTGGAAGTATCAAATTTTTGTCAGAGATTAAGTTAAATTTTAGTTTATATGTTTTCTCGAAATAATTCATATCTTTTGCTAGGTTTGTCTCAATAAAAATTTTAACTTTTTCAGGAATACTTATATTTATAATTTTTGCTTTACTTGAAAAAGCCAGTTCCTCACTTTTTTTAACAATTTTTAAGGCAAAAGAATCAAGTGAAAGCGTCATATTCCACTTCACTGAACTTTCTCTTAATCTTTGACGCGTCATTTCTAACAATCCAAAATTACTTATTCTTCCAAATTGGATTCTTGCTCTATCGTCTTTTAACTTTTCTCTTAATTTTTTTTCAACTAATCTCCTGTTATAAAAATTCCACATATCTATAAAATCAATTACTATTAATCCAGAAATATCTCTCACTTTAATTTGTCTTGATATTTCTTCTGCTGCCTCAAGGTTAGTTTTTAGTGCTGTTTTTTCTATATTTATTTCTTTAATTGATTGACCAGAGTTTATATCGATTGAAACTAAAGCTTCTGTTGGATTGATGACCATATATCCTCCAGATTCTAATTTTACAGTAGGTTCAAAAATTAGATTTAATTCTTTTTCAATTTTCGCATCATGTAAGAGAGGTATCTTTCCTCTATATTTTTTTATTTTTTTTACATTTTCAGGCATCAAAATTTTCATAAAACTTTTTGCTTTTTGGTAACCTTCATTTCCTTCAATAATTACGTGTTTTGTTTCGTTATCATATATATCTCTAAGGGCTCTCTTTATAATATCACCCTCCTCATAAATTAAAGATGGGGCAATAGATTTAACAGCCTTGTCTTTAATTTTTTCCCATGTACTGATAGTATTAGAAATATCTTTTTCAAGTTCATTTTTCGTTTTGTTTATACTTGCGGTTCTAATTATCAAACCCATACTGTCAGGAATTTTAATTTCATGCAGGATACTTCTAATTTTTTTTTTGTCATCAGCATTAGATATTTTTCTAGAAATACCCCCACCTTTTGGTGTGTTTGGCATCAAAACGCTATATCTGCCAGCTAAGGAAATAAAGGTTGTTAACGCGGCGCCTTTCTGACCCCTTTCTTCTTTTAAAATTTGAACCAACACTATCTGATCTGGTTTTATTACCTCTTGTATTTTATAGCGCCTAATTCCATATCTTTTTTTGAGCTCATCAAATTGGCCATTTTTTTCTACCGATGAATTTTCGTTTTTAATTTTATCTTTAGTAAAATTTTTTCCAATTACATTTTCATTTGCGGAAGGCAAATCTGTAGTTTCTCCTACAGATTTGTTAACTTCTTCAACATGTTTATTTTTTTCTTTAAGTTCTATTCTTAAATTCTCCTCCTCTTTTTTAAGTTTTTCTTTGTCATCATGCGGTATTTGATAGTAATCCGACTGAATATCGTTAAATGCTAGAAATCCAAATCTTTGTCTTCCGTAGTTAACAAATGCAGCCTGCAAAGATGGCTCGACTCTGCTAACTTTTCCCAGATAGATGTTATTCTTTAAATTTAATTTATTTTTATTTTCGTACTCATACTCTTCAATATGATTTTTTGATTTAAGCACGACTCTAGTTTCGTCAGGATGCGAAGCATCGATATATAAGTTCTTTTCCATGGAAATTCATTCCTGTTCATAATATTTGTAATAATAGTTTTGTTCATAAATCTGAATCTTGCTATATGTTCCAAGTGTACCTATATCTTAAAATTGCCAAAAAATATATGTAATTTTATCTCTAATTAATTTAGATTTGAGCAGTAAAATGCCTTAAGAAAGCCAAAATTCAATTATTTCTTTATAATTATCATGTTTATTTTTAAGAAGTTCATAAAATTTATTATTATAATTTTTGCGTTAGGTTTAATTTTTTTATTCTCGACACTTTGGTACTTTTCTTCGGATCTTCCTGATTACAAAATATTATCCAATTATAAACCTCCAATTTCAAGCAGAGTGCATTCTGGAGATGGTCAACTAATTGCAGAATATGCGTTACAAAAAAGACTATTTGTTCCTTACGATTCTTTACCCAAAACAGTAATTTATTCGTTTTTGTCGGCAGAGGATAAAAATTTTTTTTCACATCCCGGTGTTGACTTAAAAGGTATCACCAGAGCAATAATCAAAAATATAAAAAATATTTCGTCGAACAAAAGATTGGAGGGAGCATCTACAATAACACAACAAGTAGCGAAGAATTTTTTGCTCACTAATAAGGTTTCTATTAAAAGAAAGATCAAAGAAGCTATTTTGGCTTTTAGAATTGAAAGAGCTTATTCAAAAGAAAGAATCATGGAACTTTATTTGAACCAAATATATTTGGGACAAGGCACATATGGAGTAGCTGCTGCTAGTTTAGAATATTTTGATAAATCAGTAAGAAATTTAGATTATAGCGAAGCAGCTCTTCTTGCTGCTCTTCCAAAAGCGCCTAGCAAATATAATCCTTACAAATCAAATAAAAGAGCTATACAGAGAAGAAATAATGTCCTAAAAAATTTGTACGAAAATTCTTATATAGATCGGAAACAGTATCAAAATTTTATTAAAAAAAAAATTAAACTGAAAAAAAGAAAAATTAAGCTGCTAGAAGAAGCAAATTTTTACACAGAAGAGGTTAGAAGGTTAATTAGTGATAGCTATGGATATGACGAATTATACAAAGGGGGTTTATCAATAAGAACACCTTTAAATTCTAATTATCAAATCGAAGCATTAAAATCTCTCAGAGAAGGTTTGCAAGAATATGACATGAGGCATGGATGGAGAGGCTCTTTGAAAAATATAGCTAAAAAAAACTGGATAGAAAATATTAAGGAATTAAAGATTGATAAAAGTTTAAATTGGAAATTAGCAAAAATAATTGATTTAGAAAAATTATCTGCAAAAATCGAAACGGAAGACAAAGAAATAGGTTTCATAGATTTTGATAGCGTCAGCTGGACTAGAAAGAAAAGCTTTGAAGAATTATTAAATTTAAATGATATTATTTATGTAAAAAAAATAAAAAGAAACAAATGGAATTTGAAACAACTGCCAAAAATCAATGGAGCAATTGTAGTGATGGATCCATATACTGGTAGAGTACTTGCTATGGTTGGAGGTTTTAGTTTCAATTTAAGTGAATTTAATAGAGCTACACAAGCTCAAAGACAACCGGGTTCGGCATTTAAACCGTTTGTTTATGCCGCAGCTCTTGAAAATGGTTTCACACCATCAACATTAGTTTTAGATGCCCCATTCGTTATAGATCAAGGGGAAGGACAAAAAACTTGGAAACCAGAAAATTATGGGAAGAAATTTTATGGACCTTCAACTTTAAGAACTGGTATTGAAAAATCTAGAAATTTAATAACTGTGCGTATAGCTCAAAAAGTTGGCTTCGATCAAATTTCAAAGATTACAAACAAGTTGGGCATATATAAGGATATTCCAAAAATTTTATCAGTTTCTCTAGGTTCTGCTGAAACAACTCTTGCGAAACTTACCAATGCCTATTGCACGTTTGTTAATGGAGGAAAAAAAGTAACACCAATTTTTGTTGATAGAATTCAAGATAGACGTGGTAAAACAATTTTTAATGCTGACAAAAGAAAATGCATTGGTTGTGAAGAAATATCCTATTTAAAAGATGAAATACCAATAATTTTAGATAATAAAGAGCAAATTATTTCTCCTGAAACTGCCTATCAAATCACATCAATGATGGAAGGGGTCATCAAAAGAGGAACAGGAAGAAGACTAAAGAATTTAAATCTCATTTTAGCTGGCAAAACCGGTACAACCAATAGGAATATGGACGCTTGGTTTTTGGGATTTACTTCAAAACTAGTCATCGGCGTATATGTTGGATTTGATGAACCTAAGAGTTTGGGTAGATATGAAACTGGAGCGAAAGCAGCTTTGCCAATCTTTAAAAAATTTGTTCATAAAGTAATAAAAAAAAAAGAAGCACTTCCGTTCAAAATTCCAAAAAAAATAAATTTGGTAATGATAGACGTTGAAACAGGTTTATTGCCAAACGACAATACAAAAAAGATAATTTATGAATCTTTTAAACAAAAAAAAGATTCTATCATTGGACTTGAAAAATCTTTAAATAAAGATAGATTGAAATTGCGCGAGTTAAAATTTGAAAAAACGATTTTGAGATTTTATTAGCTTATGGATAGAACAAAAGAAAATATCATTAAAATAAAAAAAGTGATGGATAATGTTCGGGGGTATCTTTGAAAAAAACAACGTTGAAGATAAGATTCGGACATTCGTTAGTAAAACAACAGAAATAAATTTTTGGAAAGATAAATTTTTAGCTCAAAAGATTCTTAAAAAAAAAAAATTCTTTGAAGATATTTCTAACAGTTTTAATAATACGACGAATGAATTAGAAAATTTAGAAGGACTGTTGGAATTGGCTTCAAACGAAAATGATAACGTTGTAATAAAAGATTGTGACGAAAAAATAAATTTATTACTACATCAAATAAAAAAAACCGAAGTTAAATGTTTTTTATCCAACGAAGATGATCATCTAGACGCTTATTTAGAAATCCATGCTGGAGCAGGTGGTACAGAAAGCCAAGATTGGGCACAAATGCTTAGGAGAATGTATTCTAAATGGGTGGAGAGAAAAAAATGTAAATTTGAAATAATCAGTGAACACAGAGGTGAAGAAGCAGGAATAAAATCCAGTACATTAAAAATAATTGGTTCTCATATGTTTGGTTGGCTAAAATTAGAATCGGGAGTACACAGATTGGTGAGAATTTCTCCCTTTGATTCCGGATCAAGAAGACACACTAGTTTTGCTAGCGTTTGGGTTTATCCTGTTGTAGACGACAATATTAAAATAGACATTAAAGAAAACGAAATTAGAATAGACACATATCGATCGAGTGGAGCTGGTGGACAACATGTAAACACAACTGATAGCGCTGTTAGAATAACACATCTACCAACCAACATTGTTGTTCAATGTCAAAATGAGAGATCTCAACATAAAAACAAGGCAACATGTTTTAACATGCTAAAAGCTCGTTTGCACAATTATGAAATACAAAAGAAAGAAGAAGCGTCAGAAAGCTTAGCAAAATCAAAAACAGACATTGGTTGGGGGCACCAAATTAGATCATATGTTTTACAGCCATACCAGTTGGTCAAAGATTTAAGAAACGATTATGAGGACACAAATCCAAGTAATGTTTTAAATGGTGATATTGACAGTTTTCTTGAGAATTCATTGTTTAAACTAAAGGCGAACAAGCATTAAATGATTAAATGGATCACAAGGCTATTTATAGTATTGGTATTTTCACAATTATTTTTTCTATTTTTTTTGACATTTTATGGAATAGAAACAACTTATTTTAATTCAACCATTCAAGAAAAAGTTAGAGCATTAAATCCAAATATTAATTTAGAGTTTCAAAAAACAAACATTTTACTGGATATAAAGCATTTAGGATTAAAAGTTAAAATTAGAGATCCAAAAATTAATGTCAAAGGCACTTCTACCAATCTGAGTAAATTAAATTTAGATATATCAATTAAGTCTTTATTAAAAGACGAGTTTGCGTTGCAACATGGAGAATTTGGTCTGTTCAAAACAGATATAAAGCAGCTTGTTAAAATAGTAAATCAAATTAAGCCATCGCCATTCTTAATTATTGCGAAAAAAATTTTTAAGGAAGGAAAAATAGAAGGAGAAGTAGAAATCAATTTTGATAATACGGGAAAAATTCAAGATGATTATAAAATTACAGGTCTAGTATCTGATTTTAATGCAGAAATATTAAAGAAACTCAGTCTAAGTCAAATCAATACAAATTTTGAATTTTTTAAAGATCGTTACAAATTTTATGTAGCAAAAGGAAATATAAATGAAATTGATTTAACAAGCAGTGAATTTGAAATTAATAAGGAAAATAAAAATCTCAATGTCGAAGGTAATTTGGTAACCAAAGCAAATTTAAGGAATATTCAAGATATACTTGATTTATTTAAAATTAAACTTCTTAAAGGAAAAATTAGTGAATCTGAAATTTCTTTTGATGTTAAAAGTTCTTTAAGATTTCAATTAGAGAAATATATAAAGTTAAAAAATCTAAAAATTAACGGAAATGGAAAAATTTATTCTTTAAATATTAAACATAATCTAAATACGTTAGGGATGAAAAAAATATTTACCAATTATAATAATTCGTTTCAGCTTAAGGACACTGATATAAGTTTTTTATCAGATAGTGAAAAGCATGATATTTTGCTACAGGGTTTAACTAATTTAACCAATCAATATGAAGATTTTCAATCTAGAATAATTTTTGATAAGAAAAAAAATAACGCAACCTTTGACACTGAAATTGATATTAAATCTTTCGCTATTGAAATGCAGAACCTTAATTATAAAAAAGAAATTAATAGTCCAGCAAAAATAAAATTTGTAGGAAATAATAAAAAAAAAGGGAGTTATATTTTTGACATTATTGAATTTAGAGGGTCAGATAATTTAATTTTAATAAAAAATATAGAGTTTAATAATAAAATCCAGGTAAATAATTTAAAAGAGTTACTAGTTAAAACTGTTAGCGATAATTTAGTAAATAATAATTTTAAATTAATTAATAATAAAAATATAACAATTCAAGGTGAAGTATTTGATGCGAGGCCTTTTTTAAAAAGTTTAGATAAAAATGATGAAAAAAAATTGTTAAGCAAAGAATTTAATGGTGAATTAACTGTTAGTTTCAAAAAAATAATAGGCGAAAAACAGACTAACCTGTCAAAATTTTCATTGATTTCAAATATCAAGAAAGGAAAACATGAAAAATTTACTGCAAAGGGTGAATTTTCTGAAAATGAATTTTTAGATGTCGTAATGCATACGATGGATGATGGGAAAACAAAGATGATTCAAATATACTCTGATAGGGCTGAACCATTTGTTCACAATTATAAATTTATAAAGGGATTTGAGGGTGGTAAATTAGATTATGAATCTATTTATGGCAATAAAGTTTCAAAATCAAAGTTGAAGATTTCAAATTTTAAAGTATCAAAAGTACCAGCCCTAACTCAACTACTTACTCTAGCCTCTTTACAAGGTATTGCAGATACTTTAGCTGGGGAGGGTATTAGATTTACTGAGATGGAGATGGATTTCAATTCATCTAAAAAAGATGGAGAAAAAGTTATTAATATTGAAGAACTTTATGCAATCGGTCCAGCCATATCTCTGTTGATGGAAGGATACGTTGTAAAAAAAAAACTGGTTAGTTTAAAAGGAACTTTGGTTCCAGCAAGAACTGTTAATAAAGTGATTGGTTGGATACCTTTAGTTGGTAAAATTTTAGTCGGAAACAAAGTCGGAGAGGGTGTTTTTGGAGTTAGTTTTAAAATGAAAGGCCATCCTAAGAATATAAAAACTACAGTGAATCCCATTAAAACCTTAACACCAAGATTTATTACCAGAACTTTAAAGAAAATGAAAGATATGAAAAAAAAAAGAGAACAAACTAAATAATTTTAACAATTAAATGTTGTTTTTTTCCGTGTGAAACTTTCATATTATTATCCTGATCAAAATTATTTTGATCAATTATTATTGTTTCATCACTGACAGTTTCGTTGTTAATTTTAAGACCATTATTTTTAATTAACCTTCTAATTTCACCTTTAGAATTTGCGAGAGGAGTTAAGAGAACAAGATCTAGAATATTCATACCATTAACTAATGAATTTTTTTTAATTTTTATTATTGGAAGATTTTTTCCTATTGATTTATCACCAAAAGTTTTTTGTGCTGTTAATTCAGAATCTTTAGCAGTTTTAGATCCATGCAACATAGTTGTGGTCTCATTGGCAAGCAAAACTTTAAGTTTATTAATATTTTGGTTACTACTTATTAGACTTTCAATTTGTTCAAGGTCTATATCTGTAAAAAGTTTCAAAAAATTTATTACATCTTTATCGTCAGTATTTCGCCAAAATTGCCAATAATCGTATGGTGAAAGCATTTTTTTATTTAACCAAATAGCTCCTTTTTCTGTTTTCCCCATTTTTGCTCCGGAGGCAAGTGTCAGTAATGGGGTTGTTAATCCATAGGCGAGTTTTTTTTCTTTTCTTTTAATTAAATCAGTTCCATTAACTATATTTCCCCACTGATCAGAACCACCAATTTGTAAAATACATTTGTGTCTTTTATTAAGTTCAAAAAAATCGTACGCTTGAAGCATCATATAATTAAACTCCATGTAACTTAAAGATTGTTCTCTTTCTAAACGCAGTTTAACACTGTCAAAGGTTAGCATTTTATTTATGGTAAAATGTTTACCAATTTCCCTTAAAAAATTTATATAGTTCAGTTTACTTAGCCAAGAATAATTATTTACAAAAATAGGTTTCGTTTTTGAATTTTTTGATTTTAAAAAAATTTTAAACACATCTTCAATACTTTTTATGTTTTTATCTATCTCTTTTTTGCTAAGAATTTTTCTAGTTTCTTCTTTACCAGAAGGATCGCCTATTAATGTTGTTCCTCCACCAAGTAATACTATTGGCTGATGTCCATATTTTTGGAGAAGTCGAAGACACATAATCTGCAATAAACTTCCCACATGCAAACTTGGGGCCGTACAATCAAAGCCAATATAGGCCATAATTTTACCTTTAGACATCAATTCGTCTAAGCCAGAATGATCAGTACATTGACTAAAATAACCTCTTTTTTCGAACTCTGTTAGAAATGTTTCTTGCATGAATTTTTAGCTTAATTAAAATTGTAATATACAAGATTCCTTTTAAAATAAATATAATTTATGAAATCCTATTGCAGTTTGGGTCTTATGAGCGGCACGTCAATGGATGGTGTTGATGCATCAATTATTCAATCAGATGGCGAGACGAAATATAAAGTAATTATAGATAAATATTTTGAATACTCTCAAGGCATTTATAAAGATTTAACAAAACTTAGAGATAAAATTAAAAGCTCTAAAGATTTAAAAAAATCTTCAAAGGAGTTAAAAAATATAGAAAGAGAAATCACTTTATTTCATGCCAAAGCTGTTAATGAAATATTAAAAGAATCAAAAGCAAATATTGACCTAATAGGTTTTCATGGTCAGACTATTTATCATAATGCACATTTCTTACTTTCCAATAAGGAAAAAATTTCTAAGCAGTTAGGAGATGGAAAACTTTTATCAAAGCTTACAAAAAAAACAGTTGTATTTAATTTCCGACAAAATGATTTGAAAAATGGTGGCGCAGGAGCTCCTTTGGCACCAATTTTCCATATGTTAATAAAAAATAAATATAAATTAAAGCCACCTTTAATTATTTTAAATATTGGAGGCATAACTAATATTACTGGCATAGATTCTCAAAATAACATGTATTCCTGTGACGCAGGTCCAGGAAATTGTTTAATTGACCAATGGATAAGAATGAATTCAAAAATGAAATATGATAAAGATGGAAAGATTGCAATGTCAGGCGAAATAAATAAAAAAATTTTAAAAAAAGCTTTAGAAAAACTTTCTGTTAAGACAAAAGGCAAATATTTTAATAGATCCCTTGATGTAAAAGATTTTGATATATCTTTTGTTAAAGGATTGTCATTGGAAGATGGGGCAGCAACTTTAACAGAATATACATCAAAAATTATAGAAGATGTAGAGTTATTTAGCCTTCTTGGTCTTAACAATGTTATAATATCGGGAGGAGGAAGAAAAAATAAATTTTTGATAAAAAGAATTGAAGAAAAGTTTTCTAATAAATTAAAATTAATTGATGATCTTGGTATTAATGGAGATTTTGTAGAGTCCCAAGCTTTTGCTTATCTTGCTATTAGATCTTATCTTAAATTACCAATTTCTTTTCCTACAACTACTGGAGTAAGTAAGCCTTGTACTGGTGGAATAATTTTAAAGAGCTAAAACACAGAAATTTTATCTTTTAAATAAGTTTCTATGGAAGAAGTTAGAGCTTTTTCTTTACCTTTATAAAAATGATTAGCATTACTTATAGAATTGAATTTGACATCAATATTTTTTTGCATACTTAGTTTTTTTTTTAAGTTTAAAATATGTTCTTCAGGAACAAGTTCGTCATTTTTTCCATATATTACTAATCCAGAAATTGGGCATGGAGACAAAAAAGAATAATCATAAATATTGGGTTGCGGTGAGATAGAAATGAATTTATTAACCTCGGGTCTTCTCATTATCAATTGCATACAAATTATTGAACCAAATGAAAAACCGGAAACCCAACATTGACTATAGTCAGGATTTTCTTTTTCGATCCAATCTAACGCAGCCGCAGCGTCGGAAAGTTCACCTTGACCATTATCGAATATACCATCGCTTTTTTCCACGCCTCTAAAATTTATTCTTATCACTGAAAAATCGTTTTTATAAAAACAGTTGTAGGTTTCGTAAACTATTCTATTATTCATTGTACCGCCATATTGAGGATGAGGTTGAAGAACTAAAGCTATAGGCGCTCCTTGCTGCCTACTTTTAATATACTTTGCTTGAATTCTTCCGCACGTACCAGGAATAAAAATTTCTTCGTTCTCATTTTTCATGGTTTTAATTAGTAACGATAACTATTTTCAAAAAAAATAGTTATATATCATGATTACAGATAGTTATTTTGATTTTTTTTAATCTTGACTAATTTAGTAGGAATAATTAAATAAATCAAGTGAAATAACACATATATAATATGAAATTAACCAACAAAGGAAGATACGCTGTAATGGCAATGGCCGATTTGGCAAGAAATAATGTAGGAGAACCAATAAGTCTTGCTGAAATTTCATTAAGGCAAGGAATACCAATATCTTTTCTAGAGCAAATTTTTTCAAAACTCAAAAGTAATAAATTGGTTACAAGTTTTAGAGGGGCCACAGGTGGGTATTTTTTATCCAGGTCAGCAGATGAAATTACTTTATCAAATATAATTAAAGCTGTCGACGAAAGAGTAAAAACTGCTGGCTGTATAAAAGATTCCCAAAAAGGATGTCATGGCAAAACATCTAAATGTATGACACATGATTTGTGGAATGATCTTGAAATTTATATAAATAATTTTTTTGAAAAAAATACTCTGAAGGATATTTTATTCAGAGCTAGTAAAAGTAAACAAAAACAATTAAATTAATGAAATATCAAGAACTAGAAAAAACTAAAGAATATAAATACGGTTTTACAACTGATATAGAAAGCGTTAAGGCTCCAAGAGGTCTTAACAAAGATATTATAAGATTTATTTCAAAAATAAAGAAAGAACCAGAATGGATGTTAAACTGGAGACTTAAAGCTTACGCTAGACTCCAAAGCGTTAAAGAGCCAAATTGGCAAAAACCAAAATATCCAAAAATTAACTACCAGAATTTATATTATTATTCTGCTCCCAAAAGTGTAAAAAACAAACCAAAAAATATTGATGAAGTAGATCCTAAATTGATAGAAACCTATGCAAAATTAGGTATTCCGTTAAAGGAGCAAGAAAAATTAAGTGGAATAGCCGTGGATGCTGTCTTCGATTCAGTATCTGTAGCAACAACTTTTAAAAAAAAATTAACTGAAAAGGGAATTATTTTTTGTCCTATATCAGAAGCAATTCAAAAACATTCAGATTTAGTGAAAAAATATTTGGGTTCAGTAATTCCAATTACAGATCATTATTTTGCTACTCTTAATTCAGCTGTTTTTACCGATGGTTCATTTGTTTATGTACCTGAAGGAGTTAGATGTCCCATGGAACTATCAACATATTTTAGAATAAATGCATCTCAAACAGGTCAGTTTGAAAGAACTTTAATAATTGCAGATAAAGGAAGTTATGTTAGTTACCTGGAGGGATGTACTGCTCCTATGCGTGATGAAAATCAACTTCATGCTGCAAACGTAGAATTAGTTGCCTTCGATGACGCTGAAATAAAATATTCTACAGTTCAAAATTGGTATCCTGGAGATAAAGATGGTAAAGGTGGTATATATAATTTTGTCACAAAAAGAGGAGTCTGTAGAGGAAAAAATTCAAAAATTTCCTGGACACAAGTAGAAACTGGTTCAGCTATAACTTGGAAATACCCAAGTTGTATTTTACAAGGTGATAATTCTGTGGGTGAGTTTTATTCCATAGCCATCACTAACAATCATCAAAAAGCTGACACAGGCACCAAAATGATTCACCTTGGAAAAAATACAAAAAGCAAAATTATATCCAAAGGTATATCAGCAGGCCATGCAGATAATACTTATAGAGGTTTAGTTGATATTAGTAAGAATGCATCAAGGGCCAGAAACTATACACAATGTGATTCATTATTGATGGGCAACAAGTGTGGAGCTCATACAGTACCTTATATTAAGAATAAAAATTCGTCTGCAATTGTGGAGCATGAAGCTACAACATCTAAAATTAATGAAGATCAATTATATTATTGCAACCAGAGGGGATTAGACCAAGAAGAGGCTGTAAGTTTAATTATCAATGGTTTTTGTAAAGAGGTATTACAGCAACTACCTATGGAGTTTGCTGTCGAAGCACAGAAATTAGTAGACATTAGTTTAGAGGGAAGTGTGGGTTAATGTTAGAGATTAAAAATTTACAAGTTTCGATCAATAATAAGCAGATAATTAAAGGTTTAAATCTAACTATTAAACCAGGAGAGTTACATGCAGTTATGGGGCCAAATGGTTCTGGAAAAAGTACGCTTGCCAACGTTTTATCAGGAAAAAATGGTTACGAAATTTCAGGTGAACTGAATTTTAATGGAAAAAGTCTAAAAAAAATTCCGACAGAAAAAAGAGCTCAGCGAGGTATATTTTTAGCTTTTCAGTATCCCTTGGAAATACCTGGCGTTAATACAAATAATTTTTTAAAAACATCTTTAAATTCAATTCGTAAAGCCAAAGGTGAAAAAGAAATAGATTCTTTATCTTTTCTAAAATTGGTAAAAGAAAAAACGTCTGAACTTGGAATCGATGAAAAAATCCTTTCAAGACAATTGAACGTGGGTTTTTCCGGTGGAGAAAAGAAAAAAAACGAAATTTTACAAATGAAAATTTTGGATCCTAATCTTTCTATTTTAGACGAAACTGATTCAGGACTAGATATTGATGCACTAAGAATTATTGCCAAAGGTGTAAACTCATCAAGAAATAAGAAAAAGTCTTTTCTAGTTATAACGCATTATCAGAGACTACTTGATTATATTAAACCAGATTTTGTTCATGTTTTATCCGATGGAAAAATTGTTAAAACTGGATGCAGTGAATTGGCTGAAGAAGTAGAAAAGACAGGATATAAAAAATTAAACTAAACAATGCATGACTTTGAAATTAATTTTGAAAAAATTAACAACAAAAAAATTACTTTGAAAGAAAAAGAATTTAGAAATAAAAATTTAAAACTTTTTAATTCATTAGGTTTTCCTAATAAAAGATTGGAGAATTGGAAATTTACAGATTTAAAAGAAATAATTTATAGAAATTTTGACCAATTAGATGTAAAAGTAGCAGTTCCCAATATAAATAAAATTAATTTACTCAAAGATTTTGATCATAACTATATTTTTCTAGTAAATGGCAATTTACATACTAGTAACTTTAACCATGAAGAAAAAAGTAAAATCAAGATCAATTCTTATGATAATGATTTTAATTACCCAACTAGTACAAATTCTCTTATATGTTTAAATCATGCTTTTGCAGAAAATGGATATTCACTAGAGATCGAAAAAAATTATAAGTTCAAGAAAGCTTTAATTATATATAATTTTTTTACGAAAGAAGTAAAAAACAAAATTCTAAATATTAAAAATAAAATTAAAATAAATGAAAATTCAGAGATTCATTTTGTGGAATATACTATCAACGAGTCAAAATTTATAAATAACGTCTATGAACACATAGTTTTAGAAAAAAATTCCAAGCTTAAAAGTTTATACATTCAGAGCAATAAAAATGAAGGATATTTTTATAAATTTTTACAAAATAAACTACATTATAATTCCGATTATTTAGGTTTAATTTTTTCTTCAGGACTTAAATTTAACAAAATGGACATAGAATGCGATTTAATAGAGAAAAATTGTAAGTGTAATATATTATCAGCGCTATTTTTAGATAAAAATGAACACCAAGAAATTAAAACTCGCATAAATCATTTAGCACCAAATTGTAAAAGTTTTCAAAATGTAAAGAAAGTTCTCTGTTCAAAAAGTAAAGGAGTATATCAGGGGAAAATTTATGTTAAAGACAATGCACAAAAAACAGATGCGTATCAGCAAAGCAAGGCGCTGTTGCTGAGTGAAAACGCTGAATTTGATTCAAAACCAGAACTAGAAATTTATGCTGATGATGTCAAGTGTTCCCACGGTTCAACTTCTGGAAGTGTTGACGAAGACTCTCTATATTATTTAATGACAAGAGGTTTGAATCGCGACGATGCTATCAAACTTTTAGTAAAGGGTTTTTTGGAAGATGTAGTAGAATTTGTTAAAAGTTCTTCAATCAAGAAATTTGTTAATTCTAAATTAGAGGATCGTATTAATGAACATTAAAACAATTAAATCGGAATTTCCAATTTTTTCCAATAAAGTAAATGGCAAGACTCTAGTTTATTTGGATAGTTCTAATTCATCACAGAAACCAAAAAGTGTTTTGAACAGTCTCGATAATTTTTATAAAAACGAATTTTCTAATATTGGTAGAAGCATTCATTCATTAGCTGTAAATGCCACAAACAAATATGAAGAAACAAGAATGAGCATAAAGAACTTTATTAATGCTAGTTCTAAAGATGAGATTGTGTTTACCAAAAATGCTACTGAATCTATTAATTTAGTTGCAACTACCTTTGGTCAGCAAAATATTCAAAAAGGAGATGAGATTTTAATAACAGAATTAGAACATCATTCAAATTATGTTCCATGGCACTATCTTAGAGAAACAAGAGGAGCAGTTATAAAATTTGCACCCATTGATGAAAATGGAGATATCATAATTGATAAATTAAAAGAATTGATTACATCAAAGACAAAAATAATTTCTGTTACTCATGTATCAAATGTGACTGGCACAATTGTACCCATCAAAGATATTGTAGAGATTGCACATAAAAGAAATATTCCAGTTTTAGTGGACGGTTGTCAAAGCGCTCCTCATATTAAAATTAATGTTAAAGATTTGGACTGTGATTTTTACGTAATTTCATGCCATAAAGTTTATGGGCCAACGGGCGTTGGTATATTGTATGCAAAAAAAAAATGGCTTGAAAAATTACCACCCTATATAGGGGGCGGCGGAATGATTAGTGAAGTCAAAAAAGATAAAATTACATATGCGTCTGTTCCAGAAAAATATGAAGCAGGAACCATGCCGACTGCTGAGGTTGTGGCATTTAATGAATCGATTAAATTTATACAATCAATTGGAATTGAAAATATAATGAAGCATGAAAAAGAAATCACAGACTATGCTTTAGAGAAACTAAAAACAATTAACTCTGTAAATATCATAGGCAATCCAAAGAATAAAGCTGGAGTAATTTCATTTACATTAAAAGGAATTCATCCGCACGATATTTCCACAATTGTTGATGAAGAAGGAGTTGCTATCAGAGCGGGCCATCATTGTTGTCAAATTTT
This sequence comes from uncultured Pelagibacteraceae bacterium, assembly GCA_913050185.1. Lineage (GTDB taxonomy): Bacteria > Pseudomonadota > Alphaproteobacteria > Pelagibacterales > Pelagibacteraceae > AG-414-E02. The sequence continues at coordinate 1,555 of CAJXBA010000004.1, read as the reverse complement.
GCATGAAAAATTAGGCTTAGCCGCTACAGCAAGAGCATCTATTGGTATCTATAATACGAAAGAAGATATTGATATTCTTTGTCAATCAATTGAAAAATGCAGAAAGGTTTTTGAATAAAAATAATGGATTTAAAACAATTGTATCAGGATATAATTTTAGAACATGGTAAAAGTCCTAGAAATTTTGGAAAATTTAATGGGTACAGCCATCACGCAAGAGGACATAATCCTCTTTGTGGTGATCTAGTTCAAATTTATTTAAAACTAAATAATGAAAAAAAAGTAGAAAAATTAACTTTCGAAGGCTCAGGTTGTGCCATTTCTATGGCCTCTACATCTATAATGACAGAATTGGTTAAAGGAAACTCTTTTGACGTTGCAAAAAATATAATAAGTATTTTTTTAAATATGATTAAAAATAATTTAGATATTAAATCGACTGAATTAAATGAAGACCAAAAGACAAAAATTATGTCTTTATCTGGAGTTAACCAATATCCAATGAGGGTAAAGTGTGCTACTTTAGCATGGCATACTTTGGCGTCAGCTATGGATGAGAAAAAAGAAGAGGTAAATACTGAGATTACGGAATAATGACTGATATCAAAAAAAAAGTTATCGAGGAAATTAAAAAAATTTACGATCCAGAAATTCCAGTGAATATTTATGAATTAGGTTTGATTTATAAAATAAAGGTAGATGATAAAAATAAAATTGATATAGATATGACTTTAACTTCACCTAATTGTCCTGTTGCAGAAAGTTTGCCGAAACAAGTTAAGGATAATATAATTAAAATTGAAGGTGTTTCAGATGTAAATCTAAATCTAGTCTGGGAACCACCATGGGATAAAGACAAGATGTCAGAGGCAGCGAAATTAGAACTAAACATATGAGTAAACAAGTAATAACCTTAAGTGATAGAGCTGCGAAAAGAGTTAAAGAAATTATAGCTCAAGCTAAAGAACCAATAATTGGTGTTAGAGTTGGGGTGGCAACAGGAGGATGTGCGGGGATGTCTTATGTTATGGAGTATGCGATAAAAGCTAATCCAAATGATGAAATTATTGAAGATAAAGGCGTAAAGGTTCTAATTGACCCGAATGCAATTATGTATCTTTTAGGAACCGAAATGGATTATAAAAAGGAAGAACTTTCTTCTACATTTGTATTTAAAAACCCTAACGAAACAGAACGTTGTGGCTGCGGAGAGTCCTTTAAAATCTAGAAAATTTGACATATATCAGGACTGCATATCAGAATTGCATAAAATGCATAATTTATCTATAATGGGATATCATGCGAGACAAAAAATTTTTATACGAGCATTCAAGTAAATTGGTAGAGGAAGCCAAAGAGAAGAAGTTGTTCAGAACTCAACGTAAGGCTGTAGAAGCTGGTGCTCACGGAACTTTGGATTATACTATTAAAAAAGGTGTAAATAAGAATAGAATTGCTAACGAAAAAATTTTAAAAAGCAAGAAATAAAACTAACAACTATAATACATATCAAACTCTATAGGATGTGGTGTGTGTTCGAGTTTGTAAATTTCTT
>CAJXBA010000003.1 GCA_913050185.1 uncultured Pelagibacteraceae bacterium | reverse complement strand
ATTTTCCCCCACGTAGGTAGGTGAATTATTTTGACACACTGGTGCCACACTAAATATAATTTCTGCTAGATTTTCTATCTAAACTATGGTTTTATAAAAGCTACAGTGTTAAAAAATGTTGAAAACTCGGCATTATGTTGTATACGAGTGTAGTTTTAGAAGAGGGCGGTTAGCTCAGTTGGTAGAGCATCTCGTTTACACCGAGAGGGTCATAGGTTCGAGTCCTTTACCGCCCACCATTTGTGGGGGTGTAGCTCAGTTGGTTAGAGCGCCTGCCTGTCACGCAGGAGGTCGCGGGTTCGAGCCCCGTCACTCCCGCCACCGTTGGCTATCAAGTAGTTATCCACTGTTTATTTAGTGACAATCTCGCATCTACAAGTAGGAAAAAAAAAGGTATATAAATAATTGGATACATAAAGATGCTAAGCGATTTTTTAAAAGACTACCTGTCAATCATAATTTTTCTATTTGTTGCTTTAGGGCTGAGTATAGGTTTTATAATATTAAATTTTTTGTTTTCACCTAAAAAACCTGACCCGGAAAAACTTTCAGCATACGAATGTGGTTTTGAAGCATTTGGTGATTCAAGAATGGAATTTGATGTTAGATTTTATTTGGTTGCAATGCTATTTATCATTTTTGATTTGGAAATAGCTTTCCTTTTTCCTTGGGCCATATCATTAGGGAATCTTGGTGCGTTAGGATTTTGGTCAATGATGATTTTTTTATTTATATTAACTATCGGGTTTATTTATGAATGGAAAAAAGGAGCATTAGACTGGGACTGAAATGATTAATATAAAAAAACACGAAAATCAGATTCCCAATGAATTTAAAAAAATTACAAAAAATTTTAGTGAAAAAGGTTTTATTACTGTTTCTTCAGAAAATTTAATTAACTGGGCAAGAACAGGATCGTTGCACTGGATGACTTTTGGTTTGGCTTGTTGTGCAGTTGAGCTGATGCAAACTTCAATGCCAAGGTATGACCTAGAAAGATTTGGGGCAGCCCCTAGAGCTTCACCCAGACAATCTGATGTCATGATAGTTGCTGGAACTTTGACAAATAAAATGGCTCAACCTCTTAGGAAAGTTTATGACCAAATGCCAGAACCCAGATATGTCATTTCCATGGGAAGTTGCGCAAATGGGGGTGGTTATTATCATTATTCTTATTCGGTTGTAAGAGGATGCGATCGTGTTGTTCCAGTTGATATTTATGTACCCGGATGTCCTCCATCTGCCGAGGCATTATTATATGGAATTTTGCAATTACAAAAGAAAATTAGAAAAGAAGGTAGTTTAGAAAGATAAATAATGTCAATAACTGTTAATGATTTACAGAAAACAGTTAGCCTAGGTTTGACTACTGCATTAAAAACCTCAAGAATTAATTTTAACCAACTTTTGATAGAAATAAACGTAGAAGATTTATATTCCACGATTTTATACTTAAAAACTAACGACAAATGCAGGTTTAAACAGTTGATTGATATTACCGCGGTGGATTATCCAGAAAAATATAACAGATTTAAAATAGTTTACCTTTTTCTCAGTCATGAAAACAATTTAAGAATTTTATTGAATATAAATATTGAAGAGAAAACATCAGTGCCATCAATATCAAAAATTTTCCCTTCTGCTAACTGGATGGAAAGAGAAGTTTTTGATATGTACGGTATTTCCTTTAAAGATCATCCTGATTTAAGAAAGATACTTACAGATTATGGTTTTGAAGGATATCCTTTAAGAAAAGATTTTCCATTAACTGGTTATACCGAGGTTAGATACAGCGAAGATAAAAAAAAAGTGATTTCTGAACCAGTCAAGTTAGATCAAGAGTATAGAGATTTTGACTTTGAAAGTCCTTGGGAAGGAACAAAATATATTAAAGAAGAAAAGCAAAAAGATGAAATTAAGAATTAGTTATGGCTAAACAAACTAAAACTATGAACTTAAATTTTGGACCACAACATCCTGCGGCACATGGTGTATTAAGATTGATACTTGAGTTAGACGGAGAAGTTGTTGAAAAGATTGACCCTCATATCGGACTTTTACATAGAGGCACGGAGAAACTAATTGAACATAAAACTTATACTCAGGCGGTTCCTTATTTTGATCGTCTTGATTATGTTGCGCCAATGAACCAAGAACATGCTTTTACTTTAGCAATTGAAAAACTATTGAACATAGAGGTGCCAATAAGAGGCCAATATATTAGGGTTTTATTTTGTGAAATTGGAAGAATTTTAAGTCATCTTTTGAACATTACTACTCAAGCGATTGATGTTGGCGCTTTAACACCATCGCTTTGGGGTTTTGAGGAGAGAGAAACTTTAATGACTTTTTATGAAAGAGTTTCAGGATCTAGATTACATGCGAATTATTTCAGACCTGGAGGCGTTCATAAAGATTTACCAAGAGGACTAAGCGATGACATTCTATCATTTTGTAACAGTTTTCCGAAAGTTATTAATGATATAGAGACTCTTCTTACCGATAACAGAATTTTTAAGCAAAGAAATGTAAATATAGGCGTTGTTACCAAACAAGAGGCGTTGGAACATAGTTTCTCAGGAGTTATGCTTAGAGGCTCGGGTATTGCATGGGATTTAAGAAAATCTCAACCCTACGAATGTTATCAGGATATTGATTTTAAAATTCCTATTGGGAAAAATGGAGATTGTTACGATCGTTATCTTTGTAGGATTGAGGAAATGAGAGAAAGTGTAAAAATCATTAGAAACTGTATTAAAAAAATGCCAACAGGTCCCATAAAGTCAATAGATGGAAAAATTACACCACCAAAAAGAAAAGATTTAAAAAATTCTATGGAATCCTTAATACATCATTTTAAATTATTTTCCGAAGGGTTTAGAGTTCCCAAAGGTGAAATTTATACTGCTGTGGAGGCACCCAAAGGGGAGTTTGGGGTTTACCTTATATCAGATGGTAGCAACAAACCATATAAATGCAAAATAAGAGCTCCAGGATTCTCTCACTTGCAATCAATGGATTATTTGATGAAGGGTCATATGTTAGCGGATGTTCCTGCTGTTTTAGGTTCTTTGGATGTTGTTTTTGGGGAAGTAGATAGATGAGTATAAAAAAAATATCTAAAACACAACCAGAAACCTTTGAATTTTCCAAAGATAATTTGTTGGAAGCTGAAAGAGAAATAAAAAAATATCCAAAAAACAGAAAGGCAAGTGCCGTTATAGCTCTATTGTTTTTAGTTCAAAAACAAAATGATAATTGGATACCGTTAGCAGCAATTGAGTACGTGGCTAGGCTGTTGAGCATACCTTATATACAGGTGTACGAAGTTGCCACATTCTATTCAATGCTAAATTTATCTCCTGTTGGAAAGTATTTTGTTCAAGTATGTACAACAACACCGTGCATGATGAGAGGTGCAAAAAAAATTGCAGATTTATGCAAAAAACATATTTCAAAAGATCAGAATAAATTATCTGAAAATAAACTTTGTTCTTGGACCGAGGTCGAATGTTTAGGAGCTTGTGTAAATGCTCCTGTAATGCAAATTAATCAAGATTATTATGAGGATTTAGATGAGAACAAAACTAAAGAAATAATACAAACGTTGCAAAAAGATAAATTACCAACACCGGGTTCTGTTAAAAATAGAAAAAATACCGCACCATCAGAAGGGAAAACAACATTATTAGAGGTAAAGAATGCTTAAGGACGAAGATAGAATTTTCAAAAATTTGTATAACGATCTCGGTTGGAACATTGATTCGGCGGAAAATAGGGGAGACTGGTTAAAAACAAAAGATATTATCTTAAAGGGAAAAGATTGGATTATAAAAGAGATAAAAGATTCAGAATTACGAGGCAGAGGGGGAGCTGGTTTTCCTACAGGACTAAAATTATCTTTTGCACCAAAAGAAGTAAGTGCTAGACCACATTATTTAGTTATTAATGCCGACGAATCTGAACCAGGAACCTGTAAAGATAGAGACATATTAAGATTTGAACCTCAAAAATTAATCGAAGGATGTTTAATTACAAGTTATGCGATAAGTGCACATGCTTGTTATATTTATATAAGAGGAGAATTTTTTAGAGAAGGACAAAGATTGCAAGAAGCCATAGACCAAGCGTATAAAAAAAACTTTTTAGGAAAAGATGCCTGTAATACTGGATGGAACTTGGATATCCATATTCACTATGGAGCTGGAGCTTATATCTGTGGAGAAGAAACAGCTTTGTTAGAAAGTCTGGAGGGAAAAAAAGGTTTACCACGACTCAAACCTCCTTTTCCAGCAATTATAGGACTTTATGGGTGTCCAACTATAGTTAATAATGTTGAAACTATATCAGTAGTTCCAACGATTCTTAAAAGAGGAGCTAAGTGGTTTAAATCATTGGGAAAACCAAAAAATACCGGAACAAAGATTTTTTGTATTTCTGGTGATGTAAACAATCCATGTAATGTTGAAGAAGAAATGGGTGTTTCCTTAAAATATCTAATAGAAAAACATGCTGGAGGCGTTGTTGGAGGATGGAATAACCTTCAAGCTGTTATACCAGGAGGATCTTCCATGCCATTATTACCAAAAAGTATTTGTGAGACAATTACAATGGATTTCGATTCACTAATTAAAGTAAAAAGTGGTTTAGGAACTGCAGGTGTGGTGGTTATTAATAAAGATCAGGATATTATTAGATGTATTGCAAGAATAGCCAAATTTTACAAACATGAAAGTTGTGGTCAGTGTACTCCTTGCAGAGAGGGTTCTGGTTGGATGTGGAGAATGTTAGAAAGAATGGCTGATGGAGAAGCAACATATAAGGAGATAGACCTTTTATATGACGTTACCAAACAAATAGAAGGGCATACAATTTGTGCATTTGGAGAGGGATCAGCTTGGCCTGTACAAGGTTTACTCCTTCACTTTAGAGACGAAATAAGAAAACGAAGTCATGCGGAACCATTAATTAAGAAAAGATCTAATATTCCCTATCTCATAGATCAACATCTTTTGGAGAATGATAGTGCCTAAAATTATAGTTAATAATAAAGAAGTTGAAATTGAGGAAGGTATGACTGTTCTTCAAGCCTGTGAATTAGCCGGAGCAGAAATACCGAGATTTTGTTATCACGAAAGACTTTCTATAGTGGGCAATTGTAGAATGTGTCTAGTTGAGATGGAAAAATCTCCAAAACCGATAGCTTCTTGCGCCATGCCTGCAACCGATGGAATGAAAATTAAAACGAATACGCCCTTAGTAGAAAAAGCTAGAAAAGGTGTAATGAAATTTTTGTTGGCAAACCATCCTTTGGATTGTCCTGTATGCGATCAAGGAGGAGAATGTGATTTACAAGATCAATCGCTTTTTTATGGTCATGATAGTTCTCGATACACAGAAAATAAAAGACAAGTTAAAGAAAAATATATGGGTCCTTTAATCAAAACTGAAATGACAAGATGTATTCACTGCACAAGATGCGTCAGATTTGCATCTGAAATAGCCGGTATACCCGAACTAGGTGCTATTGGCAGGGGAGAAGATACGGAAATTACAACTTATTTGGAAAAATCTATGGAATCTGAACTGTCAGCGAATGTTATAGACTTATGCCCTGTGGGGGCACTTACATCAAAACCTTATGCTTTCGAAGCACGCTCTTGGGAACTTAAAAAAACTGAAACTATAGATGTTATGGATGCTGTAGGATCGAATATTAGAGTTGATACATACGGATGGGAAGTCAAAAGAATTTTGCCCAGAGTTAACGAAGACATTAATGAGGAATGGATATCAGATAAGACAAGATATGCATGTGATGGTCTTTTAAAACAGAGACTAGATACACCATATATTAGAGAAAATGGAAAATTACAAAAATCATCTTGGGATAAAGCCTTGAGACTTTTAATTAGTAAATTAAAACTATTCAATTCAAATGAAGTTGCTGGTCTAGTAGGAGATTTAGCAGATTTGGAAATGATTTATAGCTTTAAATCTTTTTTTGAAAAATGTATAGGATCAAAAAATTTTGAGTGCAGACAAGATAGAATTTATATTAATCCATTCGAAAGAATGAATTATATTTTTAATTCTACAATTAATGGAATAGAAGATTCGGATTTTATTCTTTTAGTAGGAACAAACCCTAGACTAGAAGCTACTATTCTTAATGCAAGAATTAGGAAAGCATATATAAAAAATAGACTGAAAATTTATTCAATTGGTGATCCTGGAGATTTAACATATCCATATATAAATCTAGCTTCTAATACTTCATTAATTAGAGCAATTGCATATGGAACACATGAAATTTCTGAAAAAATTAAAAAATCAAATAAACCAATGATAATCATAGGAGAGTCGGCCCTATACGGAGAAACTGGAAAATATATTTTCGAAACATTAAAATATTTTTTATCCAAAAATAACTTTATAAAAGAAAACTGGAATGCTTTAAATATACTTACCCAACAGGCTTCAAGAGTTGGAGCAATTGATCTTGGTGTGCATTCTATCAATGAAACAGAAAATTTTTCATTTTTCAATAAATTAGATAATGACGAATTTAGATTTTTATATTTACTTGGAGCCGACAATATTTGTTTTGATAAAAAAGATAAATTTATTGTTTATCAAGGTAGTCATGGAGATAAAGGTGCAGAAATTGCTGATATTATTTTACCAGGAGCAGCATATACAGAAAAAAATGGTTTGTTTGTAAATTTAGAGGGAAAATTGCAGACTGCATACAAAGCTTCATATCCTCCGGGCGATGCAAGAGAAGATTGGGTTATTTTTAATGATCTTGCCAATATGATGAAAAAACCGCTTGATTATAACAATATTCAATCTTTACAAGAGTCTATTAAGAAAAATATTCAGCTAAAAATTAATAATCAAATTAACAAAAATAATATAATTAATTTTGTTAATGATAATATTTCTATAAAATCAATTGATTATTACTACACAAATTCAATAGCAAGGTCATCAAAAGTAATGAACGAGTGCAGACAAATATCAAAGAAATTTTTATTTACAGGAATCGAAAAAGCTAGCTAATGATTTATATAAATATATTTTTTAATGAAATTTATAAAATAATATTTTTACTGCTACCTGTTCTCGTGTCGGTAGCTTTAATTGTATGGTTTGATAGAAGAGTTTGGGCTTTTGTTCAAAAAAGAAGAGGCCCAAATGTAGTAGGTCCATTCGGGCTTTTTCAAACTTTGGCTGATGCTTTAAAGTATATCTTCAAAGAGATAATTATTCCCGCTAGTGCAGATAAAACTATATTTGTTTTGGCTCCAATAATTACTCTTACTTTATCTCTAGTGGCGTGGGCGGTCATACCATTTAGCAAAGAAATGGTATTGGCCAATATTAATATAGGAATATTATATATATTTGCGATCTCATCTCTGAGTGTTTACGGAATCATAATGGGTGGATGGGCATCAAATTCAAAATATCCTTTTTTAGGAGCTATTAGATCAGCGGCCCAAATGATTTCTTATGAAGTGTCAATCGGTATTATTATTATTAATGTTTTACTCTGCGTGGGTTCTCTTAACTTAAATGAAATTGTACTAGCACAGGAAAATGTCTGGTTCATTTTTCCACTATTTCCAATGTTCGTTATTTTTTTTATTTCGGCTTTAGCTGAAACTAACCGACCACCATTTGATTTGCCTGAGGCCGAGTCAGAACTTGTAGCAGGTTATCAAACAGAATATTCAGGAATGATGTATGCAATGTTTTGGTTAGGCGAGTACGCAAATATTTTGCTTTTGTGTGCTTTAGGTTCAGTACTTTTTTTAGGAGGATGGTTAAGTCCTCTTGATATTTATCCATTTAATGTATTTCCAGGAGTTTTTTGGATGCTATTCAAAATTCTAGGACTTTTTATTTTATTTTCTTTGGTTAAAGCCATAGTTCCAAGATACCGTTTTGATCAATTAATGAGATTAGGTTGGAAAATTTTTCTTCCACTTTCATTAATTTGGGTTGTTTTAACAGCAAGTTTTTTATTTTTTTTAGATATGTTGCCAACACTAGGATAATGAGAATTAGCAGAATAATAAAAACAGTATTTATGACAGATTTCTTTGCTGGATTGTCAGTTGCAGTTAAAGAAATTTTTAGATCAAAAAAAACTATAAACTATCCCTTTGAAAAAGGAAAAATAAGTCCACGGTTCAGAGGTGAACACGCCCTAAGAAGATACCCAAATGGCGAAGAAAGGTGCATCGCATGTAAACTATGTGAAGCTATTTGTCCCGCTCAGGCGATCACAATAGAATCGAAAATTAGAGATGATGGTAACAGAAAAACAACAAGATACGATATTGATATGCTCAAATGTATTTACTGTGGTTTGTGTCAAGAATCTTGTCCAGTAGAAGCTATAGTTCAAGGTCCAAATTTTGAGTTTGCCACAGAAACTAGGGAAGAGCTTTATTACAACAAGAAGAAACTTTTAGGAAATGGAGATAGATGGGAAACTGCTTTAGCAGAAAACATTAAAGCAGATTCACCTTTCAGATAAATGTTAGCTCATTCTTTGTTTTTTTATTTTTTTTCAACCATAGCTGTATTTTCTGCAGTCATGGTTATCGTTTCCAGAAATACAGTTTATTCAGTATTTTTTCTAATTCTAGTTTTTGTAAGTGTTTCTATTCTTTTTATTATGATAGGAGCAGAATTTCTGGGAATGATAATGCTAATTATTTATGTGGGAGCAGTTGCGATTTTGTTTCTTTTTGTTGTGATGATGTTAAATGTTACCAAGCAAGCAACTAAGCATTCTAGTAGAAAGGGTTTTATTAACAATGTGTCAGTAGGTTTAGTTGTAGGAGCGATTATCTTTCTTGAATTATTAGTTGTAGTTGGTGGTTGGAAATACAAGGGTAACTTTGTTCCGTTATCAGAAACTTATTTAAATTTGGATTTAAGTAACACACATGCATTAGGTAACGTTTTGTATACAGATTATATACATCTTTTTCAGATAGTTGGAATAATTCTTCTTGTTGCAATGATTGGATCTATTAGCCTTACATTTAGTAGAAGAGAAAACATAAAAAAGCAAAATTATTTTGATCAAATAGAAAGAGAGAAAGATAGTGCAATTTCGTTAGTTGAAGTTGAAAGTGGCAAGGGAGTAAAAATTGATGATTGAAATAGGTCTTGGACATTATTTATCACTAGCATCAATAATTTTTGTCATAGGAATAATTGGAATTTTTTTAAATAGAAAGAATGTCATTATAATTTTAATGTCGATAGAATTGATTCTTTTAGCTGTGAATATCAACTTAGTATCTTTTTCTATTTATCTACAGAATTTGGTCGGCCAAGTATTTACGATGTTTGTCTTGACTGTAGCGGCAGCGGAAGCGGCTGTGGGTTTAGCAATAATAGTAATTTATTACAAAAACAGGGGTTCGATTAATGTTGAACACATTAGTTCTTTGAAAGGTTAATATGGAATATGCAATTATATTTTTACCGCTAATAAGTTCATTTATTTCTGGATTTTTTGGAAAAAAACTTGGGGATAAATATTGTCAAATTTTTGCATGTTTGTTGGTTTTAATTTCTGGAATTTTATCGTTGTTTATTTTTTATGAAGTGCTGACACAAGATTACTCTAGCAATAAATTAATATTTAATTGGATTAGCTCTGGAGATTTTCATGTCAATTGGTCAATCGTTGTTGACCCATTAACATCTGTAATGTTAGTAGTGGTAAGTTTAATATCATCAATTATTCATTTTTATTCCATAGGTTATATGAGTCATGACCCACATAAAACACGCTTTATGGCTTACTTGTCCCTATTTACTTTTGCCATGTTGACTTTGGTTACCGCCGATAACTTTTTACAGTTATTTTTTGGATGGGAAGGCGTTGGTTTGTGTTCGTATTTATTGATTGGTTTCTGGTACAAAAAACCTTCTGCTAATTCGGCTGCCATTAAAGCATTCGTTGTTAATCGGGTAGGTGATTTTGGTTTTGCGATTGGTATTTTTCTAATATTCTTTTTTTATGGAACTGTTAACTATCATGAAGTATTTCAACAAACACCTCTATTCATACAAAAACAAGTTATTTTTTTAGGAATTGAAGTAAATTTAATTACATTAATTTGTCTTTTACTTTTTTTGGGAGCGATGGGAAAATCTGCTCAGATTTTTTTGCATACTTGGCTTCCCGATGCAATGGAAGGTCCGACGCCTGTATCCGCACTGATCCATGCGGCCACAATGGTTACCGCGGGTGTTTTTTTAGTGGTCAAATGTTCGCCATTATTTGAATATTCCCAAATAGCATTAAATGTGGTTGCAACAGTTGGAATGATGACAGCATTTTTTGCAGCAACAGTTGCTCTCGTGCAAAATGATATTAAAAAAATTGTTGCCTATTCGACTTGCAGTCAATTGGGTTACATGTTCTTTGCAGCCGGTGTGGGCGCTTATCATGTGGCTATTTTTCATTTATTCACCCATGCTTTTTTTAAAGCACTTTTATTTCTTGGTTCAGGATGTGTAATACATTCTTTTGATGACGAACAAGATATTCGTTCTATGGGAGGGGTTTGGAAAAAAATACCGTATACTTACACTTTAATGGTAATAGGCACATTAGCGTTGACAGGATTTCCATTTTTATCTGGCTATTACTCAAAGGATGCTATTATTGAATTTGCTTATTTAAAAGGTAGTAACATTGGTTATTATGCTGCTGCGGTTGGAATTTTTACAGCTTTACTAACAGCTATATATTCATGGAGGTTAGTATTTAAGACTTTTCATGGAAAATATAATAATAAAAAAAATAGTTTAAATTCAATTCACGAATCTTCTTCAACAATGTTGATACCTTCGTGTCTTTTAGCTGTAGGTGCTATTGTAACAGGTATTTTATTTAAAGAAATATTTATAGGTCAGGATACACAATTTTGGAATAATTCAATTCTGTTTTTATATCAAAATCATCATGATCATGTACCAATTTGGTTGCTTGTTATAACACCTTTAATAGTCATTTTGGCAATTCCGATTGCATATTATTTATTTGTAAAAAATGAAAAAATTTTGAAAAACTTAATTTTAAAACATCAAACGCTATATAATTTTTTAATAAACAAATGGTACTTTGATGATTTGTATAATTTTATTTTTGTAGAACCTATAAAAAAAATTGGATTATTTTTTTGGAAAGAGGGAGATGTTAATATAATAGATCGTTATGGACCAGATGGCCTTTCAAAGTTAGTTAAAACTGTATCTGATAAAGCAGTAAATTTTCAAAGTGGATATTTGTATCATTATGCTTTTGTAATGCTTATTGGTTTTTCTATTTTATTAACATACTTAATTTTGTATTAAATGAACTTTCCTATTCTTTCAGCGATTATATTTATTCCACTTATTGGAGCTTTTTTTATTTTTGTTACCAAGGGAGAGCAAAAAAATGTTGAAAGAAATTCAAAATATGTAGCAATTTTTACCTCTCTGTCAAATTTTTTTCTTTCTATTTTACTTTGGTATTTTTTTGATAATTCAACATCTGACTTTCAATTTATTGAAGAGAAAAAATGGATGTCAGGCTTCATTAATTTCCAACTTGGCATAGATGGAATTTCAATGCTATTTATATTACTTACAACGTTTATAGCACCGTTATGCATTTTTTCAGGTATTCATAGTATTAAATTTAAGATTAAGGAATTTCTTATCGCAATCCTTGTAATGGAAACTTTGATGCTTGGTGTATTCTGTTCCCTTAATCTAGTAATATTTTATTTATTTTTTGAAGGTGGGTTGATACCAATGTTTTTAATTATTGGTATTTGGGGAGGTCCTAAAAGGGTATATTCGGCATTCAAGTTTTTTTTGTTTACACTACTTGGTTCCGTTTTGATGCTAGTTGCTATTATCTCTATTTATTGGATTACAGGGACTACGGATGTAATTAGGTTATTAGATGGGAGAATACCACAAGAATTTCAATATTTACTTTGGTTAGCATTTTTCAGTTCATTTGCCGTCAAATTGCCAATGTGGCCTGTGCATACTTGGTTACCCGATGCACACGTTGAAGCACCAACTGCGGGCTCGGTTATTTTAGCTGCCATACTTTTAAAAATGGCAGGCTATGGTTTTATACGTTTTTCGTTGGGTTTGTTTCCCGTTGCCTCAGATTATTTTACTCCACTTATTTTTGTGTTGAGTATTATTGCAATAATCTACACATCTTTAGTTGCACTTATGCAAGATGATATGAAAAAACTCATAGCCTATTCTTCTGTAGCGCATATGGGTTTTGTTACAATAGGTATTTTTTCATTAACTAAACAAGGTCTAGAGGGAAGTATTATTCAAATGATGAGTCACGGTTTGATATCTGCGGCGCTCTTTTTATGCGTGGGTGTTGTTTACGATAGATATCATTCACGTATGATCTCTTCTTATGGTGGATTGGTTAATATTATGCCAAAATATGCACTTGTTTTTATGATCTTTACACTGGCAGCTTTAGGATTACCAGGTACAAGCGGGTTTGTTGGTGAATTTTTAGTACTGGTTGGAGCTCTTCAGAAAAACATTCTGGTTGCTGTATTAGCTTCTTTTGGAGTTATTTTGGTCGCCGCATATATGCTGTGGCTTTACAGGAGAGTAATTTTTGGAAAAATAACCAATCCTGAAATAAAAGAAATTACAGATTTAAACAAAACAGAAATATATATTTTTGCATCACTGGTATTTTTGATACTTTTTTTTGGAGTTTACCCAAAGCCATTATTTAACACTATTGATATATCGATTAGTAATTTGATTAACAATTATCAAGCTGACTTAAGTTTTCATTTGGTGAAAATAAATAATTAAATGCAAGCAATACCTTATATATACATATTACCTGAATTATTTTTATCCGTAGCGATAATGTCTCTTTTAATGCTGGGTGTTTTTATTAAAAAAAGTTTTAAACTTGTAAGTTTGTTAACAATTTTAAGTTTAGCTTTTGCAATTATTTTAGTCTTAAACCAACCAAGCGAAGTGGTAAAAATTTTTAACGAAAGCTATATAATAGACAAATTATCAATTTTTATGAAAGTACTTACATTATTATTTTGTTTATTTGTTCTACTTTCATCGAAGGATTACATAAAAAATAACAATATTGATAAAATAGAATATCCAATAATTATTCTAGCTTCAATACTTGGCATGATACTCATGATTAGTTCTTATGATTTAATTGTTTTTTATCTAGGGTTGGAATTGCAATCTCTATGTTTATACATATTAGCCTCTTTCAGAAGAGAAGATGTGAGGTCCAGCGAAGCAGGTTTAAAATATTTCGTTTTAAGCGCACTTGCTTCCGGACTTTTACTTTATGGTTGTTCTCTTATTTATGGATTTACTGGTTCAACAAATTTTGAAACCATTGCAACAAATTTAAATGAGGCAAACAAAGGTGCAGTTTTTGGAATTGTTTTTATCATTGTGGGTTTGGCTTTCAAGATTTCTGCGGTACCTTTTCATATGTGGTCTCCAGATGTTTATGAAGGTTCGCCAACTTCCGTTACTAACTTTTTCGCATTAATCCCAAAAATAGCTGCAATATCCGTTTTTATTAGATTTATGTACGTCCCGTTTATAAATGTGATCAATCAGTGGCAGGCAATAATTATCTTTTTATCAATTGCATCAATGATAGTAGGTGCTGTTGCAGCCATTGGACAACAAAATATAAAAAGGTTGATGGCTTATAGTTCTATCGGACATATGGGATATGCTTTAGCAGGTTTGGCTACAGGTACAAATGAAGGAATTCAAAGTGTAATAATTTATTTGACCATTTATTTGATCATGAATCTTGGGGCATTTGGATGTATTTTTATGATGAAAAGAGAAAACATTTTCTATGAAAACATTAATGATTTATCAGGTTTATCCAAAAATCATCCCATACTAGCTTTTAGTTTTCTAATTATACTTTTCTCATTGGCTGGCATACCACCACTAGCCGGATTTTTTGCCAAGTTTTATATTTTTATGGCTGTTATTGAAGTTAAAATGTATGCGCTTGCAATTATTGGGCTTGTAACTACTGTCGTTTCGGCATTTTATTACATAAGAATTATAAAAGTAATTTATTTTGACAATCCAAAGAAACCATTTGATAAAAATTATGATTTTGGGCTCAAAATTTCATTGATTTTGTCTAGTATATTAATTTTGGTTTATTTTATTTATCCGTCGATATTAACCGATCTGGTTTCTTCTATTGAAGTCTATTAATGAAATTTGAAATTTTTAAATATGAAAATGTTACAAGCACCAATGATGTTGCCATTAATTTAATCAAAGAAGGTAAAAAAGAAATAGGGTGTGTTTGCGCAAATATTCAAACAAAAGGAAGAGGAACTCACGGAAAGAAATGGATTTCTAGTGAAGGAAATTTATTCGGTTCAATATTTTTTCCTTTAGAAGTTAATTATCCACCTTTTAACGAATTTTCAATAATAAATCCGGTTATAATTTCTGATGTAATTATGATTTTTTGTGAAAAGAAAAAAATATCTTTTAAATGGCCAAATGATTTGTTTATAAATGGAAAAAAAATTTGTGGAATTTTACAAGAACTTGTAACCTCCAATGAAAAAAAATTTCTAATTATAGGGATTGGATTAAATATTGTTTCATGTCCAAATATTAACACTGAATATCAAGCAACAAATATTTTATTGGAAACAAAAAGAAAACCATCAGTTGGAGAATTAATAAAACTGATAATTTTTTCATATGAAAAATTTTTTATAAATATAGCTTCTTATAATTATATGAATTTTAAAAAGAAAGCTGATCTAATGGTTTCAAAGTAAATACCAAAATGAACGTATTGATCGGAGATATTGGCAACACACTCACAAAGCTTTGTTTAGTTGCGATTAAAACTCATAAAATTAAAAAAGTGATTTATTTTAAAAGTAATAGTATTATTTCAAAAAGATCTTTAAATAAAAACTTAAAAAAAATTATTAAAGATAAAGATACTAATAAAATTGCTTTATTTTCAAGTGTTGTTCCTAGATATCAATTAATATTAAATAAATTTTTAAAAAAATTTTATAAAATCAAATTGAAAGAAATTAAAGAAAAGAATATTAAAAAAATTGTTAAAATTAATCTAAAAAATAAAAATCAAGTTGGTTCTGATAGAATCGCAAATTCAGTGGGAGCTTACAAAAAATATAAAACTAATTGTATTATTCTAGATTTTGGAACAGCAACTACTTTTGATGTTGTAACCAAAGATGGCATTTATAATGGAGGAATAATAGCTCCTGGGGTAGATCTTTCAATAAAAAGTTTGACTAATTCAGCAGATCGAATACCTTTTTTTTCAATAACAAAACAGAAAAAAATTATTGGAAAAAATACTATTGAAGCTTTACGTTCAGGTTTTTATTGGGGTTATTCTGGATTAATCAACAATATTATTTTAAAAATTGAAAAAGAAACTAAAAAAAAGTTTAAAATTATCTTCACAGGTGGTTATGCTGAATTATTCAAAACCTCTATTAAAAAACCTTTTACAATAGATAAAAATATAACAATTAGTGGTATAATTGAAATTTTCAAAGAAAATAAAAAATATTTAATTTAAATGAAAAAAGAAGAATTTATTTTTTGTCCTTTGGGTGGATCTGGTGAAATAGGCATGAACATGAATTTATATGCCTATGGAAATCAGGAAAACAGAAAATGGATCATAGTTGATATAGGTGTAACTTTTGCTGATGACACAATACCAGGGGTTGATTTAATTTATGCAGATCCTGGTTTTATAGTGGACAAAAAAGAAGATTTGATTGGTTTAGTATTGACCCATGCTCACGAGGATCATATTGGAGCTATAGCCCATATTTGGCCTAAGCTACTTTGTAATATTTACGCAACCCCATTCACAAGCGTTTTAATTAAAGAAAAATTTAAAGAAAAAAAAATTGACATAGAAGACAAATTAAAAATTGTCGAACTTAACGGCAAAATACAACTGGGACCTTTTAACATTGAATTTGTTACATTAACGCATTCTATACTTGAGCCTAATGGCTTAAGTATTCAAACTTCTTCAGGCACGGTTTTACATACAGGAGATTGGAAATGTGATCCCAACCCCTTGATCGGTGAAAAAATTAATGAAAAAAAACTTAAACAAATTGGTGATCAGGGAGTTTTGGCAATGATTTGCGATTCAACAAATGTATTTAATTCAGGCAGATCAGGATCAGAATTAGATGTGAGAAACAGTCTATTGAAAATAATGATCAACAAACAAAAAAGAATAATTATAACTTCTTTTGCTTCTAATGTAGCGAGAATGGAAAGTGTTTTTTATTGTGCCAAAAAAATAGGAAGACAAATATCTTTGGTTGGTAGGTCTATGCATAGAATTTATAAAGCTGCAAAACAGTGTGGTTATTTAAATAATTTAACAGAACCTGTTGATGCGAGAAAAGCTAAAAATATTTCTAGAGAAAAAATTGTATACCTATGTACTGGTAACCAAGGTGAACCAAACGGAGCAATGATGCGTATTTCAAATGGTATTCACCCAGATGTATTTATCGAACCTGGTGATACGGTAATTTTTTCATCAAAAATTATTCCTGGAAATGAAAAAAAGCTTTACGGATTACATAATTTGTTAGTTAAAAATAATATCGAGGTTATTTCTGAAGAAAATGAATTTGTTCATGTATCAGGACACCCAAATAGAGAAGATTTGAAAGATATGTATAACTGGGTAAAGCCTAAATCGATTATTCCAGTTCACGGCGAATATAGACATATGAGCGAACATATTAATTTTGCTAGAAAAATGCAGATTCCATATCCTGTTAAAGTTGAAAATGGTGATATGGTCCAATTATTTCCAGGAGAAAAACCCAAGGTGTTTGATAAAGCTCCGGTTGGTAGAATATATGTAGATGGAAATATAAGTGTTGGAGAAGAGTCTCAGTCAATTAAAGATAGAAAAAATTTATCGTACAATGGTTTTTTGGAAATAACTATAATAATCAACAATAATGGATCGATGACAAAGAAACCTATAATTTCTTTTAGAGGAATTCCAAACAATGATGAAAATAGCAATTTTGTTTCTGATATGGAAGATCAAATTAGAAAAATATGCAAAACTTTTTCATTAAATAATTCTAATCAAGAATATAATTTGATAGAAGCACTTAAGACCAATTGTAGAAAAATAGTTAAAGAAAAAACTGGAAAGAGACCTTACACGAACATAAATTTAGTAAGAATTTAACAATTAGGAGTATATTTATCTTATATGTATTTATCTAAGTTATTTGTTCCATTACTTAAGGAAATACCTTCGGAAGCGAAAATTAAGTCTCATCAGCTTATGCTACGATCTGGAATGATCAGACAATCTTCAACGGGTATCTACTCGTGGTTACCTTTAGGATATAAAATTATGAAAAAAATAGAACAGATTGTAAGAGAGGAACAAAATAAGATTGGTGCTCAAGAGTTGTTAATGCCAACTATACAGTCCGCTGAGATATGGAAAGAAAGTGGAAGATATGAAGATTATGGTGAAGAAATGTTAAGAATAAAGGATCGCCAAGGTAAAGAGATGCTATATGGTCCTACTAACGAAGAACTAATAACTGAAATTTTTAGAGCTAGTGTAAAATCCTACAAATCATTACCTCAGCTTCTTTATCATATTCAGTGGAAGTTTCGTGACGAATTAAGACCAAGGTTTGGTGTTATGAGATGTAAAGAATTTCTTATGAAAGATGCTTATTCTTTTGATTTGAGCGATACTGAAGCTACCATATCCTATAACAAAATGTTTTTTGCGTATTTACAGACTTTTAAAAGATTAGGACTTACGGCAATACCGATGGCAGCTGATACAGGACCTATCGGAGGAGATCTTTCACATGAATTTGTGATTTTGGCTGAAACTGGCGAAAGTAGAATTTATTCTGATAAAAGAATTTTTGATTTAGACATTAGCAAACATAGCAGCGAAGATAATTCGATTAAAGAACTGCGAAAAAAATACGATTCATTTTACGCAGTTACTGACGATAAATTTAGAAAAGAAGATTTTGAAACAAAAGTAGAAAAAAAACATCAGCTTGTAACAAAAGGAATAGAAGTTGGGCATATTTTTTATTTCGGTGACAAATATTCAAAACCCTTAAAATGTAAAGTTGATTTAAAAGATGGAAGAAAAGTGAATGTTAAGATGGGATCTTACGGAATAGGCGTTTCAAGACTAGTAGGAGCGATCATTGAGGCCAAGTTTACCGATAACGTCATGAGATGGCCGGAATCAGTAGCCCCATTTGAAGTAGCAATAATTCCAAGTTTACAAAAAAACGACAAGTCAATTTATGCAAAAGCTGAAACAATATATAAATTTTTAAAAAAAAATAACATAGATGTTTTGTTTGATGATACTGACGAACATCTATCAGCAAAATTTAAAAAATTTGATCTTATTGGTATTCCATATCAAATAATTTTGGGCTTCAAAGATATCGGTGATAAATTAGAATTCAAAGAAGTCACTGGAAAAACAGAAACGATGTCACTAGAAGAAATTAAGAAAAAATTGGTTAACAAAAGAAATTTAAATTGATTTCAAAAATTGAACTGACTATAGCTTTTAGATATTTAAAACCTAAAAAAAAAGAAGGTTTTTTAAAAATAATTTCCATTTTTTCTTTTACTGGCATAGCTCTTGGAGTTGCTATTTTAATTATAGTTATGTCTGTTATGAATGGATTCAGAACCGAGTTAATGAACAAAATTTTAGGTTTTAATCCTCATATTGTAGTAAAACCCTATGATAAGAAGATTAGTGAAGAAGATCTCAATAAACTTAATAAACTAAAAGCTAGTATATTAAAAACATCCTTCGCTTTCAGCGGGCAGGGGATTATAATTAACAAAGAAAATACAATTGGTATATTGGTACGTTCATATCTTAAAAACGATATCCACAATAACAAACTAATAACAAAAGGTATTATAGATGGTTCTCTCGAGTCATTTGATAAGAACACGATTTCTATAGGCAAAGAATTGGCTTTATCTCTAGGTTTGATTGTAGGTGATGAAATTACTTTAATGTCAACGTCTAAACTTCAAACTCCATTTGGAGGTATGCCCATTCAAGATAAATTTACAATTTCTTCTGTTTTTAGTACTGGACTTGCTGAATTTGATCAAAATGTCGTCTTTATACCCTTCGAAGATGCAACTTCTTTATTTGATTTGTCAGATACAGATGTTGACTTAGAAATATTCTTAAACAAACCTGATAATGTCCAACCAATTAAAAAAATTATCCAAAATTTATTTAGCGAATATTATGTTTACTCTTGGGCGGATTTAAATAAATCTTTTTTTGGAGCACTGAAAGTTGAAAGAAACGTTATGTTCATTATTTTAACTTTGATAATAATTGTTGCTGCATTTAATATTATTTCGGGATTAACAATTTTAGTTAAAAACAAAACTAAGGAAATTGCAATACTTAGAACTTTGGGTATTAGCAAAACTTCTATTACGAAGATTTTTTTTCTTACAGGATTTACCATAGGTTTTCTTGCGACAATTACTGGAGTGATTATGGGTATACTATTCTCTCATTATATTGAAAACATAAGAGTTTTGCTTAGCTCACTTTTTAATATTCGATTATTTCCGGAGGAAGTTTATTTTTTGAGCCAAATGCCTTCAGAAATAAATTTAGGTTATATATTCATTATTTCGTTTTTTTCACTGTTAATCACTTTTCTAGCTACAATTTTTCCATCCTTATCAGCAGCTAAATTAGATCCAATTAAGGCCCTAAAATATGAGTAAAGAAATAATTAAATTAACAAAAATATCTAAAAAATTTTTTGGAACCTATAAAGATATTATTATTCTTAAAAATGTTAATTTGAAAATAAATAGTGGAGAATTAGTTTCTTTAACGGGGCCTTCTGGGTCTGGTAAATCCACTTTGTTGCATCTTATTGCGCTACTTGATCAGCCTACTTCAGGCGAAGTTTTTTTTAAAAAAAAAAGTTTTTCAAAATCAACAGATGATGAGAAAGATTTGATAAGAAGACAAAATATTTCAATAATTTATCAACAAAATAACTTGCTCAGTGACTTTACTGCCTTAGAAAATGTTACAATTCCTTTGCTTGCAAATGGATATAATTGGAAAAGCGCAGTCAAAAAAGCTAGTAAATTTTTATCTTTAGTCGATTTATCTAGAAGACTTCACCATTTTTCAACAGAGTTATCTGGAGGCGAACAACAAAGAGTTGCTGTTGCTCGAGCAATAATTACCGAACCAGATTTAATTTTAGCTGATGAGCCTACTGGAAGTTTGGATAGAAAAACCTCTAATCAAATATTTTCTTTATTATCAAAATTTAAATCTAAAAATAGAGCAATACTTTATGCAACTCATAATAGAGAATTGGCGAACAGGGCAGACTATAAGTTAAATATTTTAGATGGTAATATAACTAGGAAAAATGAATGAAGTTAACAGCAAGCAATTTACTCATCTAAAAATTCATACCCAATATTCAATTTGTGAAGGTGCATTAAAAATATCAGATCTGGCTGAGTATTGTAAAACAAATAAGATACGTGCTGCTGGTTTATGTGATTCAAATAATTTATGCGGTGCATTAGATTTTTCAGAATCTTTATCAAAATACAAAACACAACCAATTATTGGTACGCAAATTAATATTGATTATAAAGGTCATATTGGGAAAATCCCAATATTTGCAAAAGATCCAGAAGGTTATAAAAACCTTATTAAACTTTCTTCAAAATCTTTTCTAGACATAAAAGAAAATGAAGAACCACATTGTAAGTTTGATGATATAGAGAAAAATTATAAAGGACTAATTTTATTGACTGGATCTTTTGATGGTTTAATAGGAAAACTATTTTTTAAAAATCTTACAGATGAAATTTTGTCTTTCCTAAAAAAAATAAGTAAAATTTTTAATGACAACTATTATGTTGAGATACAGAGACATAATGATGATGGTGAAAAATTGTTTGAAAAATTTATACTAAACGTTTCTAACAAATTGGGATTTCCCATAATAGCTACTCAAGAAGTTTTTTATTTAGATAAAGATATGCACGAAGCTCATGATGCATATCTCTGCATAGGGGAAAAAACATATGTAAATGTAAAAGATAGAAGGAAATATTCTGAAGAGCATTACTTAAAGAACTCTGAAGAAATGTTTAAACTTTTCCAAGATCTTCCTGATGCAATAGAAAACAACATAAATTTCCCTTTTAGAGTTTCTTATAGGCCCAAAAATTCATCACCTATTTTGCCCAATATACAAACTAATAAAACAAAAAATGTAGATGATTTGTTATATCAAGAATCAATAAAAGGGCTAAATGATAAATTACATAAATATGTTTTTCCATACGCAGATCAGGACAACAAGATTAAACGTATAAGGCAGAACTCTGGACAAGATAATAAAAAAGAAATAGATAAATTTTATAACGAAAGACTTAATCATGAAATTGGAATCATTTCTAAAATGAAATATTCAAGTTATTTTCTTATAGTTTCAGATTACATTAAATGGGCAAAAAAAAATGATATTCCTGTAGGTCCCGGCAGAGGATCTGGCGCTGGTTCTCTAGTTGCTTGGGCTCTTTCCATAACTGATATTGATCCTATTAAATTTGATTTAATTTTTGAAAGATTTTTAAACCCAGATAGAATTTCAATGCCAGACTTTGATATAGATTTTTGTGAAGAAAAAAGAGATAGAGTTTTTGAATATTTAAAACAAAAATATGGAAAAGGCGTCGCTCACATTATTACTTTTGGAAAATTAAAAGCTAGAATGGCTTTTAGAGATATTGGGAGAGTTTTGGGTTTGCCGTATGGATATGTAGATACTTTGTGCAAAATGATTCCTTTTGATCCTTCTCGTCCTCTTTCTTTAGAAAAAGCTATAGCACAAGAACCTAGAATAAGAAATGAAGAGCAAAAAGATCCTAGAGTAAAAAAACTTGTTGAAATTTCAAAAAAATTAGAAGGTTTAAATAGAAATATGGCAACTCATGCGGCAGGAGTTGTTATTCCTGAAGAAAACTTAGCTGAATTTGTTCCTTTGTATAAAGACTCTGGATCTAACTCACTTTTGCCTTCAACTCAATTTGATATGTACGCGTCTGAAAAGGCCGGTCTAGTAAAGTTTGATTTGCTTGGTTTAAAAACTTTAACGATAATAAATAAAGCAATATCTTTACTTAAAGAAAAAAAGATAAATTTAGATGTAAGTAAAATTAAACTTGATGACCCTAAAATTTTTGAATTATTAAGTTCTGGCCATACGGTTGGTTTGTTTCAATTAGAAAGTTCCGGAATGAGAGATGCTTTAGTAAATATGAAGCCAAATAAATTTGAAGATATTATAGCTTTAGTAGCTTTATATAGACCTGGTCCTATGGCAAATATATCAATATATAATCAGTGCAAACACGGTGAGAAAGAACCTGATTATTTGCATCCAAAAATTAAAAAAATTTTAGAACCAACATATGGTGTAATAATTTATCAAGAACAAGTTATGCAAATAGCACAAATGCTTTCAGGATTTTCGGCTGGTGAAGCAGATATATTAAGACGCGCCATGGGAAAAAAGAAAAGAGCCGAATTAGAAAAACAAAAGGAGAGGTTCGTTAATGGAGCAGTTAAAAATGGAATAACCAAGGATACTGCAATTTTTATTTTTAGAAAAATTGAACCATTTGCTGAATACGGTTTTAACAAAAGCCATGCTACTGCTTATGCCATGATTGCATACCAAACAGCATATTTAAAAACTTATTATCCGAATGAATTTATCGCAGCTTCAATGTCAAATGAGTTATCTAATACCGATAAATTAAGTGAATTTTTCGAAGAATTAAAAAGAATGAAAATAAAAGTGCAGCGTCCTTGTATAAATGAATGTTCTGCAGAATTTATACCGTCTGGAAATATATTATATTATGCTTTAGGAGCAATAAAAAATGTTGGTTTTGAAGCTATTTCACAAGTAGTTCAAGAAAGAAAGAAAAATGGAAAATTTAACAATATAAGTGATTTTATAAATCGAGTAAATCCAAAGAATATAAACAAACTTCAAATGGAAGGGTTAGTAAAATCTGGTTCATTTGATTCAATTTTTAATAATAGAAAGATTCTTTTTGAAAATATACCAAATATAATCCAGAACTCTAAGACGATTTTTGAAAACAAAGTTCAAAATCAATCCAGTTTATTTTCTGACGAAAGTCAAAAAGTTTCATATTTAATAAAAGAAAAAAATTCATCTAATTGGTCAAATGAAGAGATTTTGTCAAAAGAATTTGAGTCACTTGGATTTTATATATCAGGCCATCCTTTAAATACTTACAAGGATATTTTAGAACAATATAAAGTTAAAACGTTCAAAGATTTTGAGGAAGATAAAAATGTTAATGAGGCATTTATTGTTGGCTCAATTATGTCTACAAAAGAAAAAAAAACATCCAAAGGAACATCTTTTGCAATTATTAAATTTAGTGATTTAAGTAAAGTATTTGAGTTGTTTCTTTTTTCTGAAATTTTAGAAACAAATAGAAAAAAATTAATTGAAGGAAAATCTTTTTTATTAACTGTTATAAAGGATAAAGAGAATCAAGAAAATAGATTTAGAAGAATAAATGTTCGCAAAATTGTCAGTTTAGAAGAAATTACAAAAACAAACTATAACAACGTTCATATAGAAATAAAAACTACCAAAAGTTTAGATAAACTTTATCAAACTATTAAAGAAAGAGGTAATTCCAAAATAAAAATTTTTATAAACATTGCAAATAAAAAGTATTTATTTGAATTGAAAAATAAGAGAAAATTTGACTATGAGACGTTAAAATCCTTAAATAAAGAAGACTACATTAAGAAAATAACAGTCTAATTATATATTGAATTTAAACTGTTAAAATAGTAAAACATCAAACTTAAATACGCACACAGTTGTTGGTTGAGAAACCTCCGGTCCTTAAGTGGAAAAAATTGTGGTGGAATAACCGGGAAAACATGAAATTACCAAGTGTAACGATAAAGCAATTATTAGAGGCAGGAGTTCATTTAGGGCACAAAACCTATAGATGGAATCCTAAAATGGATAAGTTTATTTTTACATCAAAAAACTCTATCCACATTATTGATCTTGTGCAAACTTTAGAAATGATAGATTCAGCGCTACAAGAAATACATGAATGCGTTACGGCTGACGGAAGGATATTAATTGTATCAACAAAAAAACAAGCAGCAGAAAGTATAACAACTTTAGCCAAAGAAACATCCCAATTTTATGTTAATTATAGATGGCTTGGCGGGATGCTTACTAATTGGAATACAATATCCAATTCAATAAAACGTTACAAAAAACTTTCGGAGGATTTAAAAAAAGAAAATACTGGCTTTACAAAAAAAGAAATTTTAAAAATGGGAGTACAAAGAGATAGATTGGAAAGATCATTGGGCGGCATTGCGGATATGAAAAAAATACCAGATATGATTATTATAATTGATACTAATGTCGAATCTTTGGCCGTAAAAGAGGCTTTTAAACTAAACATACCCATAGTAGCAATAGTTGATACCAATTCAGATCCTACGGGAATAAATTTTCCTATACCCGGAAATGATGATGCTAGAAGAGCGATAAATTTGTATTGCGATCTAATAAAACAGACAATACTGGATGCTCAAAAAAATAAATCAATTACTGAACCAAAAGAACACAAATCAGAAGAAGAGATAAAAAAAAATAAACTCGAGCAAAAAGCACCAAAGCCTAAAACTGAAGAAAAAAAAGATACCATAGAAAAAAAACCCAAATCTATTTTTTTAAAAGCAAAAAAGCTAGTATCTTTTAAAAAAAAATAAAATATATAATTTCATGTCTTCAGACGATTTATTAAAAAAAGTCAAGCAATTAAGAGAAATTACTGGAGTAGGATTTAAAGATTGTAAGAATGCAATAGATGAAACGAAAGGAGATATCGAAAAATCAATTGAATTATTGAGAAAAAAAGGCATAGCAAAAGCCGGCAAAAGAATGGAAAAGATAGCAGCCGAAGGCTTAGTTTGTATTCATGAACAAGATAACAAATTTTCGATGGTAGAAATTAATAGTGAAACGGACTTCGTTGCAAAAAATATTGAATTTATTAATTTTGCTGAAGAGGTATCTAAGTTAGCATTGATTAAATCTGGTAAAATGGAAGGTATTCTTCAAACAACAATGGCAAATAAAAAAAAAGTACAAGATAATTTGATTGATCTAATATCCAAAATTGGAGAAAAAATTACTTTAAGGAGAAGTGCGTTTATTGGAAAAGACAAATTTATAAATTTTTCATATATGCATTCGTCTCTAAGACAAAACGTTGGAAAATTAGGAGTATTACTAAGCTTAGAAACAACAAAACCAAAAGATATGATAAAAGATTTAGGTAAGCAGCTGGCAATGCAAGTAGCTGCTCTGTCTCCATTAGCAATAGATAAGGATGACTTAGATCAAAAAATATTAAAAAAAGAAAAAGAAATAATCATAGAAGAATTGAAAAATAGCGGCAAGGATATTAAAATCGTAGAAAAGATAACATTAGGAAGATTAAATAAATTTATTTCGGAAAATACTTTGTTAAACCAAGAGTGGATATTGGAACCAAAAAAAAGAGTGAAAGATATCATAAAAGCGGTTGCTGGTAAGGATAAAATTGAAATAAAAAAATTTATAAGATTTAAAGTAGGCGAAGGAATTTAAATATCGTGACATCGGAAGATATATTAAAAAATTGTACTTCTAAGATGAAGAAAGCATTTGATGTTTTCAGTCAAGATCTATCCTCGTTAAGAACTGGTCGGGCTAACGTTAATATGTTGGATATAATCAAAGTTGATGTTTATGGACAAAGCATGCCTGTTAATCAATTGGCAAACATATCAACTCCTGAACCTAGACTTTTAACGTTACAAGTTTGGGATCAAAACAATGTTTCATTAATTGATGCAGCGATCAAAAAATCTAATCTGGGTATTAATCCTCAAATAGATGGTCAACTTATGAGAATTCCAGTTCCAAGTTTAACGGAAGAAAGAAGAGTTGAACTAAAAAAAATTATGGGAGGATTAGCTGAAAAAGCTAAAATATCTATAAGAAATATAAGGCGTGAAGCTAATGATAATTTAAAGAGAGATCTTAAGGATAAAAAAATTGGAGAGGATGAATTAAAAAGTTATGAAAAAAAAATTCAAAATGTAACTGATGAACAAACGGCAGAGTTAGAAAAAAAATTAACAGAAAAAGAAAAAGAAATAATGATAATATGAATAATTTAAATCATGTCGCTATAATCATGGACGGTAATGGGCGATGGGGTTTAAAAAAAAAAAGATCTAGAAATTATGGTCATCTAAAGGGTCTTAACGCAGTAGAAAATCTAATCAAATTGGCTATTAAGAGAAAAATTCCTTATTTAACGCTTTATACATTTTCAACTGAAAATTGGAAAAGACCAGATAACGAAATTAATTTTCTTTTTTGCTTAATTAGAAAACATATTAAAAAAAATCTAAAAAAAATTATTAAACAAGGAATTAAAATAAAAATTATTGGTAGTAAGAAAAATCTTCCCAGAGATATTATTGGGTCCTTAAAATTAATTGAAAAAAAAACCAAAAATAATAACGTGATCGTAATAAATCTTGCATTAAATTACGGATCAAAACAGGAAATTATTAACGCATGTAGGAATCTTGTTAATAAAAAAAATAAGAAAATAGACTTAAATAGTTTCGAAGGCGAGTTATATACAAAAAATATACCTGATCCTGAAATATTAATAAGAACTGGTGGAACGAAGAGATTAAGTAATTTTTTATTGTGGCAATTAGCTTATACGGAAATATTTTTTGTAGATAAATTATGGCCAGATTTTAATAAAAATGATTTTGATAAGATTATAATGAAGTTTAACAAAATAAAAAGAAATTTTGGAAAGATTTAATGACTAAAGAATCACAAAAAAGAATAATTACTTCTATCTTATTATTTTTATTGGTAATTTTTTGTATATTTGTACACAAGTATTTTTTTATAACTGCCATACTAGTAATTTCATATTTTGCTTTTGATGAAATATGCATCATTATAGTTCGTGTAAGAAACCTTAATGAGCTTGCCAAATTTTTATTTAGATTTATAAGTCTCTTTTATCTCTTTGGCATATTTGCACTTTCAGCTATAGGCTTATATTTTGCAGATGGTCCTTTTTTCTTTCTTTATATT
This sequence comes from uncultured Pelagibacteraceae bacterium, assembly GCA_913050185.1. Classification (GTDB taxonomy): domain Bacteria; phylum Pseudomonadota; class Alphaproteobacteria; order Pelagibacterales; family Pelagibacteraceae; genus AG-414-E02. The sequence continues at coordinate 39,591 of CAJXBA010000003.1, read as the reverse complement.
TTATCTATTTGCATTTGTTCAGATATAGGCGGATATATTATAGGAAAAAGTATTGGGGGAAAAAAATTAACAAAGATTAGTCCAAACAAAACTATTTCTGGTAGTTTTGGCTCATTTTGTTTTTCTATAGTCCCATTATTAATATTTTATAATATTAATAGTTCAGAATATTTACTTTCTATTAGCAATTTTCTAATGTGTTTATTTACATCGTTAGTTTGTCAATTAGGCGATTTATTTATTTCTTATCTAAAAAGAAAAGCCAAAGTTAAAGATACAGGAAATATTTTACCTGGACATGGCGGTTTGATGGATAGAGTTGATGGAATAATTTTTGCTATCCCATTTGCATTTATTTTATCTAAACTTATTATTTTATGAAAAAAAAAATTGCAATACTTGGTTCTACTGGATCTATAGGCAAATATACATTAGAAGTAATAAATAAAGATAAAAAAAATTTTGATATCGTTTTACTAACAGCAAATAATAATTATAGAAAACTTATTCAACAAGCTAAACAATTCCAGGCTAAAAATGTTTTAATAAAAAACAAAAATTTTTATTCAAAAGTAAAAAATTCATTGAAGAAAACAAAAGTTTATACAGGCGATGTTTCAATAACTAATATAATTTCTGGAAAATTGGATTATACAATGTCCGCTATCGTTGGTGTTGCTGGACTACAACCAACAGTAGATGCAGTTAGAATTAGCAAAACCGTTGTTATTGCTAACAAGGAAACGATTATTTGTGGTTGGGAAATATTATCCAAATATATTAAAAAATATAAAACAAAAATATTGCCTGTTGATTCAGAACATTTTTCAATAATGGAATTAACAAAAGACTCAACTGATGATGAAATCGAAGAAATAATAATAACTGCTTCTGGCGGACCTTTTTTAAACATGTCGATAAAAAAAATGAGCAAAGTTAAACCAACTCAAGCTATCAATCATCCAAATTGGAAAATGGGAAAAAAAATATCTATAGATTCTGCAAACCTGATGAATAAAGTTTTTGAAATAGTTGAAGCTTGTAAAATTTTTGAATTTAGTAAAAAAAAATATAGAATAGTTATACATCCACAATCTTACGTTCATTCTATAATTCGATTTAAAAATGGCCTAATAAAAATGATTCTATATAATACTGATATGAAAATACCAATATCTAATACTTTATATGGCAGGAAAAATTACGTTTCAAATGCGAAAAAAGTTGATACTCAAATATTAAATAAATTGAGCTTTCAAAATGCTAATTCGAACAAATTTCCATCACTTAAATTAATTGATAAATGTCTAAATTTTGGTTTTTTGGCACCAACAATAATTAATGCGTCGAACGAAGTATTAGTAAATTTATTTCTAGAAAAAAAAATTGGTTTTTTAGATATTGTTAAAACAGTAAATAAAATTGTTAAAGATAGAGATTTTAAAAAATATGCATCAAAAAAACCTAATTCGATAAAAGATATAAAAATAGCTGATAATTGGGCTAGATTGAAAACAATATCTATGTGTGTATGATACCATTTTATGGCAAATTATAAAAAAATATTGGTTGGTTTCATTCTATTTATTCTTGCTTTCAGTGTTAAATCTTACTCTGAAATGGTTAATAAAGTTGAAGTAAAAGGAAATCAAAGAATAACCTTAGAGACTATTATAATTTTTGGAGATATCAAAACCGGAGAGAATTATGATGAAATCGATATTAGTTTATTAATCAAAAAACTTTATGAAACCAACTTTTTTTCCAACATATCAGCAGAATTAATAAATAATCAACTGATCATAAATGTTGAAGAGAATCCGATAATAAACTCAATAGTTTTTAAAGGTGAAAAAGCAGATAAATATAGAGAAGGAATTAATAAAATAATTACTCTAAAGGAAAAAACTTCATTTTTAAGAAATATAGTCAAGTCAGATATTAATAAAATAAGAGAATTTTACAGATACTTGGGTTTTTACTTTGTAAAAATAGATTTAGAAATAGAAAAACTAGATAAAAATAGAGTAAATTTGATTTATTCAATAAACAAAGGAGAGAAAGCTAAAATTGCTAAAATATATTTTTTAGGTGACAAAAAGATGAGGAATAGAAAATTGAGTGATATTATTACTTCCCAAGAAAATACTTTTTGGAAAATTTTTTCGAAGAACGTTTATTTAAGCAAAGAGAGAGTCGAGCTAGATAAAAGATTGTTGAAAAGATATTATAAAAATAAAGGTTATTATGAAGTGGATATATCGTCGAGCAATGTAGAATATTCCAAAGGTGAAGGTTTTGTTTTGACATTTAGTATTAATGCTGGAAAAAGATATAGATTTAAAAAAATATCAGCTAATGTCGCAAAGGCATTAGACAAATCTGCTTTTATTCCATTACAAACTGAATTTAATAAAATAATTGGAAAATACTATTCTGAAAAGAAACTAACAGCCATTTTAGAAAAAATAGATAAATTGAGCGAACAAAAGGAATTGCAATTTATTAATCACCGATTAGATGAAACTTTAGAGGCTGATGGTGTTGCTGTTGTAATAGATATTTTTGAAGGTCGAAAATTTACGGTCGAAAGAATAAATATCAAGGGTAACAATGTAACAAATGATGCAGTAATAAGAAGTGAAATGCTCATAGACGAAGGAGATCCATATAGTGCTCTTCTGCTTAATAAATCTATCAACAATCTTAAAGCAAGAGGTATATTTGGAAAAATTGAAAAGAAAATCTTAGAAGGATATTCGCCAGATTCGAAAATTTTAGAAGTGAAAGTTGAAGAAAAAGCTACAGGTGAAATTATGGCTGGCGCAGGAGTTGGTACCGATGGAACTTCGGTTATGTTTGCAGTAAAAGAAAATAATTGGCTAGGAAAAGGAATTAATCTTCAATCATCAATATCACTAAATGCACAATCTATCAGTGGAAGTATAGCTTTGAGGAATCCAAATTATAATTATACTGGTAATGCAGTTTTTTCTTCTCTTGATATTTCTTCGATGGATAAGACAACAAACTCAGGTTTCGAGAGTACAACAACCGGTTTTAGTTTTGGTACGGAGTTCGAGCAATATGAGGGCGTGTTTTTATCTCCTACGATCAGTGCAAAATTTGAAAAAATTGATGTTCAGTCATCCGCGTCAGATAAAATAAAAAAAATGGAAGGAAATTATAAAAATGTGGATTTTAATTATTCCATAACACTTGATAAAAGAGATCAGAGATTTGAGACTACTTCTGGTCACAAAATAAGTTTTGTTCAATCATTACCAATTGTTCGAGATTCATCTTCAATTTTAAACGGATTAACCGCAAGTAAATATTTCGAATTTTCAGAAGATGTCATTGGTGCGTTAAGAATATATGGACGTTCACTACATGGCATAGATGATGATGTGAGATTATCAGAAAGGCTATTTATACCACAAAGAAGACTTCGAGGCTTTGATACGAGTAAAGTTGGACCAAAGGACGAAAGTGATTGGATTGGTGGTAACTTTGCAACAGCTGTTGGATTTGAGGCAAAACTACCAAATCTTTTGCCTGAATCTCTAAAAACTAACGTTAGTGCTTTCATTGATACTGCAAACCTTTGGGGAGTGGATTATAGTGATTCAGTGAACGATTCAAATAAAATTAGATCATCCGTGGGTTTAGCTGTTGATGTCTGGACTATGGTCGGACCGCTTAGTTTTACAGCAGCAAAAGCTATAACTACTTATGATCAAGATGAAACGGAAACATTCAATTTTAGGCTTGGAACATCATTTTAATGAAACATTTAGTAAAAATTTTTGTAGTTACATTTTTGTTGTTAAATTGTACACATGCATTTGCTGAACAAAAATTGGTAACTTTAGATATGAAATATATTTTGAATAATAGTAAAGCAGGAAAAGAAGCTCAGGACTTTTTGAAGAAATCATTGCTAGATAATAATAAAAAGTTTTCAGATATAGAAAATAATCTCAAAAAAGAAGAAACTGATTTGCTAGAAAAAAAGAATATTTTATCTAAAGAGGAATATCAAAAAAAGGCAGACACACTAAGAAAAAAAGTAATAGATTATCAATCACAAAGAAGGGCGGCTCTTGATAAGGTAGCTAACCAAAGAACAAAGGCAAGACAAACATTATTGAAAACGATAGATCCCTTACTAAATACTTATATTCAAGAAAATGACATATCGATTGTAATTGATAAAAAATTCGTTCTTGGCGGACGAACAGATCTTGATATTACTGATTCAATTATTGAAAAATTAAATAAAGAGCTTCAGTCGTTGAATTTGCAGTAAAATGTCGTCCCGCCAGTTTTTTGAAAAACTAGGGCCATACACCCTAAAAGAAATAATTAAAACAATTAAATGTACTGAAGATTATTCACATGTAAAAGATTTTAAAATTCATGGGGTAGAATCATTAGTAAATGCAAATGAGAGTGATATGACTTTTTTAAATTCTAGTAGATATAAAGATATTTCTTTAAAAACAAAGGCTGCTGCATGTATAACTTCATCAAATCTTTCAAAATACCTTCCTAATCAATGTATTAAACTTGATGTAAAAAATGTTTTACTGGCAGTAAATCAGGTTTCAAAAATGTTTTACCCCAAGGCTGATATAGACTATCCTGATATTTACTTAGTTAATTCCGACGAAATTAAAAAAAAGTATCCAAAAGTTAACTTTGGTAAAAATACTCTTATTGGCAAAAATGTTCAAATAGGAAATGATTCTTATGTCGGTAGTAATAGTATAATAGAGAGCAATGTAAAAATTAGTAATAATTGCACAATTGGTTCATTTGTTGTGATAAAAAATTCCATAATTGGTGAAAACGTAAACATAAAGGATGGTGCTAAAATTGGACTCAAAGGTTTTGGTTTTATTCCTATTAAGCAAAAAAACTTAAGGACACCTCAAATTGGAAAAGTAATTTTAAACGATGGTGTGGAAATAGGTTCAAATTGTACTATCAATAGAGGCTCTATATCTGACACAGTTATAGGAAAAAATACTTTTCTAGATGATCATATACATATCGCTCATAATGTTAGGGTGGGTGAAAATTGTATCATGGCTGCCCAAGTGGGAATTTCAGGAAGCACAATTATAGGGGATAACACTGTAATTGGAGGCCAAGCTGGAATTTCTGGGCATTTAATAATAGGTAATAATGTTAAAATTGGAGGCGCAAGCGGAGTTACAACTGATATTTCAGACAATTCTCAGGTTATGGGTTATCCTGCCGTGCCACTAAGAGATTTTGTAAAAATGAGGAGAAAAAAATGATAAAAAATTCTATAAATAAAAAGGAAATAGAACTTTTGTTGCCACATAGAGAGCCAATGTTATTAATTGATAAGCTAACTAACATAGTTCCCTTAAAATCAGCGACGGCAATAATTAACGTTAAAAAAACATCCTTTTTTGTACAAGGTCATTTCCCAGGACAACCCGTTATGCCTGGCGTTCTTATAGTTGAAGCTTTTGGGCAAGCGGCAGCCGCACTAACAGCTTATAGTGTAGATTCTAAAGAATACGAGAATAAATTGGTTTACTTGATGAATGTAAATAAAGCGCGATTTAGAAATCCAGTTATTCCAGACTGTGAACTAAACTTAGAAATTGAAGCATTAAGATCTCACAGTCGAGTTTGGAAATATAAAGGTGTAGCAAAAGTTGATGGAAAAAGAATGGCTGACGCAGAATGGGCAGCCACAATTGTAGATAAAGCAAAGCAAAATAATGATTCACAAAACTAGTATTATTGATAAAAATGCAAAAATTTCACAAACTGCTGAAATAGGTCCGTATGCAGTAATAGGATCTGGTGTTGAAATTCATGATGAAGTGGAGATACATTCACATGTCAATATTGTTGGTGACACAAAAATTGGCAAAGAGACGAAAATCTTTCCTTTCGCGAGCATAGGAACTCAGCCCCAAGATTTAAAGTATAAAGGTGAAAAAAGTAGTCTGATTATAGGAAAAAATAATATAATTAGAGAATATGTAACAATTAATCCAGGGACTCAAGGCGGAGGAATGATTACAAAAATTGGGAACAATTGTTTATTTATGATTTCTTCGCACATAGCTCATGATTGTCAAATTGGAAATAATGTGGTTATTGCCAATAATGTCCCTTTGGGTGGTCATGTTGTCATTGAGGATTCTGTTATTATAGGTGGAAACTCTGCAGTTCAGCAATTTACTAGAATAGGTCGTTTAGCAATGGTGGGAGGTATGACTGGAGTCTTAAAAGATGTGATACCTTTTGGTTTATCATTAGGTAACAGAAACTATTTAAAAGGAATAAACGTAATTGGTCTTCGTAGAAACAAATATGAAAATAAGACAATTATGGAGCTAAATGAGGCTTACAAAAAAATTTTTTCATCAAAAAATCTACATGAAAATTTAAATAAAATTAATGGGGAATTTAAAGATAATAAATTGGTTAAAGAAGTAACAGAATTTATTTCAAAGGATAAAAAAAGACCAATCTGTTCACCATTAGAAAATTAATTGCTTAATGATAGGCTTAGTGCTTGGTGATACTCAGTTAGGTAGTTTGATTATAAACAAAATTAAATTACTTAATAAGAAATGTATAATAATTGATATTTCTAAAAAAAAAATATTCAAAAAAAATAAGAATGTTTTTCCTTTATCCATAGGACAATTGGGAAAAGCTATATTGATATTAAAAAAATACGAATGCAAAAAAATAATTTTTGCTGGAAAAGTTTCTACTCCAAATTTTACTAACACTAAATTTGATTTTAAGGCTCTATATTATTTACCAAGAATTATTAAGGGAGCTAAAAAAGGAGATGCGTCAATTATTAAGGCAGTTATTAATATTTTTAAAAAAGAAGGATTTAAAATAATAAGCTCTACTTTTTTTAATCCTGAACTGTTACTCAAAAGGGGAAACTATACAAAAATCAAACCCGATTTTTTTAGTAAAAAGGATATGTTGAAAGGAAAAAGTATCATTATAGGCCTAAATAATCGTAAAATTGGACAGGGAGCGGTTATTAGGGATGGTAATGTAATTGCAATTGAAGGCATTGATGGGACAGATGATATGTTGAATAGAGTTGATGTGTTATTAAATCGATTTTCTCACAGAAATAAAAGAAAAGGTATCCTCTTTAAATTTCCAAAAAGAAATCAGGATTTACGTGTAGATTTACCTACTGTTGGTATTAAAACAGTGAAAAAATGTGCAAAAATTGGACTAAAAGGAATTGTTCTGAAAGCAAATCAAAATATTGTTTTAGATCGGCCAAAATGTATTAGTTTGGCAAATAAAAATCGAATGTTTATTTGCGCTATTTAATATGCAAAAAAAGATATTTGTTTTAACTGGAGAACCTTCTGGTGACAAATTAGCATCAAGGGTAATCGCAAAGCTTAAAAGTTCAAAGCCTGATATTGAATATTTATCAGTAGGTGGCGAGCATTTAAAAGCTTTGGGAATAGAATCTATTTATGATTTAAGAGAGATTACATATCTTGGATTTACTAAAGTTCTATTGAATATTTTTAAAATTAAAAAAAAAATTAACAAAACTGTAGATAAGATTATAGAATTCAATCCCGATATTTTATTTTCTGTAGACAGTCCTGATTTTACTTTAAGAGTTGCTAAAAAAGTTAAGAAATTAAAATCTGGTATTAAAACTATTCATTTTGTAGCTCCTCAAGTTTGGGTCTGGAGAGAACATAGAGTTAAACAACTAAAATCATTTCTTGATCATGTTTTGTTATTATTTCCTTTTGAAAAAAAATATTTTGATAAAGAAAATATTCAATCTACATTTACAGGACACCCGTTGCTTGAATACCAAGAGAAAAGTAAAATAGATATTAGTCAAGTTATAAAAAAGGATAAAAAATTTTTTTCAATATATCCAGGCAGCAGGATTTCAGAAATAAAGGTTTTAATGCCTATTTTATTCAAATTTGTCAAATTAATGAATGAAAAATATTCAGATATTTTTTTTATTTTTCATTCTACTATTGAGCATAGTGTGCTAATAAAAAATTTTCTGTTCAAGGAAAAATTTGAAAATTGTGAAGTAATAAGTGATGAAAAAATTAAGTCTGATATTCTTAAAAAATCAATTTTTGCTGTGGCTAAATCAGGCACAATTTCTCTAGAGATTTGTAATGCAAAAGTCCCATCGGTGATTATTTACAAAATGAGCAAAATTAATTTTTTTATTATAAAAAATCTAGTGAAAGTAAAATCTCCGAATATTATTAATATTGCCGCTGATGAAGAAGTTATACCAGAATTATTACAATCTAAGTGTAACCCAAAAGATATATTTAAAACGGTAGACAAACTTTTAAATGATAAAAATATTTTAGAAAAGCAGATAGCTAAATCACAAGAAATAATAAATAATTTTAAAAAAGGAAAATCTTCTGAAATAGCAAGTGCAGTTTTACTTAATCAACTTTAATCTTTTAATAGTTTCATCTTTATCAAGAGATAAAATGATATTGAAAAGACCAGGACCGAATTTGGATCCAGTAAGAGCAACTCTTAATGGCTGACCTATTCCTTTGAAATTTGTTTTGTGTTTATCTATTAATCTATTAACAATTTTCTCAAGAGATTCTTTAGTTATTTTTGTCATTTTTTCATAATCACTTAAGAAATCTTTTAAAATCTTCTTAGAGGCTACATCCAAAAGTTTTGAATCTTCAGATGAAATATTGATAATATCACTAAGAATATATTGAGCATTTTGATATATATCATCTAGAGTTTTTGCTTTGTTTTTTAAAAAGTGCATAGATTTTAGTAGTGTTTTTTCTTTCGAACTATTAATCTTTTTTTCAAATTTTTTGCAAAAATCTTTTAAAAATTCGAATAATTCTTTTTCATCCATATGTTTTATATAATGTTCGTTAAGTGATAATATTCTAGACATATCCAGTTTAGATGGAGATTTTCCTATTCCTTTTAAATCAAATAATTCTATACTTTCCTCTAAATTAAATATTTCTTTGTCTTTATGAGACCAACCTAGGCGTAATAAATAATTCCTCAAGGTATCTGGTAATATACCTAATTTTATATAATCATCGACTGTTGAAGCTTTATCTCTCTTTGATAATTTTGATCCACTTTGACTATGTATCAATGGAATATGTGCAAAATTAGGTAATTTCCAATTCATTGCTTCATAAATTTGCTTTTGTTTAAAAGTATTTATTTTATGATCGTCACCCCTGATGACATGAGAGATATTCATTGTATGGTCATCAACCACAGCAGACAAATGATAAGTAGGCGTACCATCTTTTCGTAAGATAACAAAATCTTCTATTATAAAATTTGAAATATTAATTTCGCCCTGTACCAGATCCTTAATTATAGTATTTCCACTCATTTTACTCTTAAACCTTATTGCCGGGTTTACATTTTTTGGAACTTCTAACTTTTTGGGGTCTCTACATTTTCGATTATACACAAAAGGTATTCCTTTTTTTTTTGCTTTTTCTTTTTGTTCTTTTATTTCTTCTTCTGAACAGTAACATTTATAAGCAAAACCTTTTTTTAAAAGTTCTTCTGCTATTTCTTTATGCAGTTTAATCTTTTCTGATTGAATATATTCCTTATCATCGTGCCTTATTCCAATCCATTGCAATGATTGGATAATTTGGTTTTTGTATTCCTCTTTTGATCTTTCTTTGTCGGTATCTTCGATTCTTAAATAAAACTTTCCCTTATTATTTTTTGAAAATAACCAATTAAAAAGAGCTGTCCTGATTCCACCTATATGCAGCGGTCCAGTAGGAGATGGAGCAAATCTTGTTGCTACTAAACTCATGAACAATTACTAGACTATTTTATTGAAAATTTCTATACAAAGATACCAATACGCCTTGAATTTTTACTCTATCAGGTCCAAAAATTTTTGTTTCATATCTTTTGTTTGCACTTTCAAGAGCTACAACTTTTCCTTTTTTTCTTATTCTTTTTAGCATTGCCTCATGATCGTCTATTAAAGCAACTACTATTTGCCCATTGTCAGCATTATTAGTTTTTCTAACAATTACTGTATCACCGTCGTTGATTCCAGCTTCAACCATTGAGTCTCCTGAAATTTTCAGACCAAAATGTTCTCCGTTCTTACCTATCGTTTCTGGAAGAATTATTCTACTAACCTCGTTTTGTATTGCTTCAATTGGTGTACCAGCTGCAATTTTACCTAATACAGGCACTTCATTTATACTATTTTTTTTATTATTATCCAGTCCACCCTTAATTACGCTTGGGGAAAAAGAATTATAAATATCATGAGCACTTGCGGTTTCAGGTAGTTTCAAAACTTCCAGTGCTCTAGCTTTATGAGCAAGCCTTCTTATAAAACCTCTTTCTTCTAAAGCTGATATCAATCTATGAATTCCTGATTTTGATTTTAAATTTAACGAGTTTTTCATTTCTTCATAAGAAGGTGAAATGCCAGCAGATCTTATTTTTTTATTTATAAATAAAAGCAGATTTTTTTGTTTTTTTGTTAGCATATAGAACAAATATCGTACATTTAATGTTCTACAAAAGTTCTTTTGATTTCACAATAGGTTAAAAGTTAACAAAATAAGGGTTTATTTAATCAAAGAACTGAGAAAATAGAGTTTTTATCCAAGTTCTTTAGAAGCGATTCACCAACCAAAAAAGTTTTAATCTTGGTTTTTTTTGCAATTTCCAAAAGCTCTTCTTTTGTTTTAATTCCACTTTCAGAAATCAAAGGTCCTTTGTGATCGACCAAAATATCATGAATATCAAAAGTTGTATTTATGTCAGTTTTTAAAGTTTTAAGATTTCTATTATTAATCCCAATTAAAGCATCTTCAAATTCTAGAGAATTTTTCGCTTCATCTTTAGTGTGAACCTCAACAACTACTGACATATTTAATTCTAAAGCATCCTCATATAATTGATTAGCCATTTTCCAAGTAATACCTGCAAGAATTATTAAAATTGCATCGGCTCCATAACTTTTTGCAAGACGAACTTGAAATGGATCAATAAAAAAATCTTTACATAAGATAGGCAAATTTATTTTTTGTTTAATTTTATGTATATGAATTAAATCACCTTGAAAAAAGTCCTCTTCTGTAAGAACAGATAAGCAAGTTGCTTTATTTTCACAATATTTTTTTGCTATATCAACAGGATTATAATCTTGAACAATTATACCAGCAGAAGGGCTTGCTTTTTTAATTTCAGCGATAAGTGAAATTTTATTATTAACAATATTATTTTCAATTTTTTCTTTAAAATTAATAAAAGTACTATTTTCCTTAATTTTTTTTTTTAAAGATTCAATCGAAATTATTTTTTTTAACTCATTTAATTTTTGTTTTTTTTTATTAATTATTTTATTTAGACTATTTTTAACCATTTTGAATAGTTTGTAAATGTTCGTAGGTTTTTCCACTTAATATATGTTCTTTTGCATTTTGATATGCATCTATGAATTTAGTATGATTTTCTGAAACAATAAGACCGGCAGCAGCATTTAAGCAAACAGCTTTTGAAAAATCATTGTCCTCACCTTTAAAGATATCAATTATTTTATTTGCATTAAATTCAGCATTATCACCCAATAAATTCTCAAATTTATCTGCATTTATTTTTAAATCTTGTGGATCAATTATAATTTCAGAAATTTGATTACCTTTTATTTGTATAACGTTTGTTTTAGCATAAGGTGATATTTCGTCTAAGCCATCTTCACTATTTACAATCCAAGCAAATTTAATATTAAGATTTTTTAAACTATTGCCAAATATTTTAAGTAATTTTTTATCAAACACACCCACAACCTGTTTTTGAACAAGCGCAGGGCTACTTAAAGGTCCAATCATATTAAATATAGTTCTTTTTCCCATTTTTTTTCTTGTTGGGCCAACATATTTCATTGCACTGTGATAATTGGGAGCAAACATAAAACCAAAATTATATGTATTGATTTGATTTTCTACATCTTTAGGCTCTAAATTTATTTTTATTTTTAATTTTTCCAGAACATCGCCGGATCCACATTTAGATGAAACAGCTTTGTTACCATGCTTAGCAATTTTAACACCCATGCTTGCCAACAACAAAGCTGAAGCTGTAGATATGTTTAAAGTATTTTTACCATCTCCACCTGTTCCACATGTGTCGACACAATTATTAGCATTAACCCTTTTAGATTTATTTCTTAGAACATATACTCCGCCAGCTATTTCGTTAGATACTTCACCTTTAGCTGATAGTAGGGTTAAAAAGTTAAATATTTCATCATCTGAAGCTTTACCATTCATTAAAATTTCGAAAGCGGCTTTACTTTCTTCGAATGTTAAATCTTGTTTCTTAGATAATTTTTCTAAAAATATTTTCATCACTATTTGTAATTAATAAAATTTCTTAATATTTTTAAACCCATTGGAGTTTTAATACTCTCGGGGTGAAATTGAACTCCATGAATATTGTATTTATTATGCATAATTCCCATAATTACATTATCTTTTGTTTCCGCAGTAATAATCAAATCACTACTAAAATTTTTTTTATCAATAATTAAACTATGATATCTCGTAGCTGACATCACTTTTTCTATTCCTTTAAAAATACCCTGACCCTTATGTTTAATAAGACTTGTTTTTCCATGCATTAATTTTTTTGCTTTCACTATCTTACATTTAAATGATTGTCCTATAATTTGGTGACCTAAACAGACTCCTAATATAGGAATTGTTTTATAGAAATATTTAACTATTTTAAGGCAATTTCCAGCCTGATCAGGTTTTCCAGGACCTGGTGAAATGACTATTTTATTATATTTGTTTCTTTTTATTTTGTTGATTTCAATTTTATTGTTTCTATAGATATCAACTTTACATTTAAGAAAAGAAAGATAATGATATAAATTGTAAGTGAAACTATCATAGTTATCTATTAATAGAATTTTCATTTTTCAATTCAAAGAATTAATCAAAGCCTTTGCTTTATTAACTGTTTCTAAATATTCTTTTTCTGGAACACTATCGGCAACGATTCCAGCTCCAGATTGTATATAAAATTTATTATTTTTTATCAGCGCAGTTCTCAAAGCTATACAAGTGTCAAAATTTCGGTTAGCAGAAAAATAACCAATTGCACCCGCGTACATTTTTCTTTTGGATCTTTCCAACTCGTCTATAATCTCCATAGCTCTAATCTTGGGTGCTCCTGATACTGTGCCGGCTGGAAATCCAGCTAAGAGAGTATCAAATACACTTTGTTTTTTATTAAATTTTCCCTCAACGTTAGAAACTATATGCATGACATGAGAGTATTTTTCTACCCTAAATTTTTCAGTTACTTTAACTGTATTAATTTTTGAAACTTTACCTACATCATTCCTTCCTAAATCTAAAAGCATTAGATGTTCTGACAATTCTTTTTTATCATTTAATAGCTGCTTTTTATAAATAGCATCTTTTTTAGCGTTAGAACCCCTGGGACGAGTTCCGGCAATTGGTCGGATGGTAACTTTATTATTTCTTAATCTTACTAAGATTTCAGGGCTACTTCCTATGATTTGAAAGTCATTAAAATTAAAAAAATACATAAAAGGCGATGGATTGGTAATTCTTAATTTTTTGTATATTTCCAGTGGTGATTTTGTAAGATTGGCCTCAAATCTTTGACTGAGCACTACCTGAAGAATATCTCCCTTTTTTATATACCCTTTTGCTTTACGAACAATTTTCTTAAATCTTTCTTTAGAAATGTTTGATCTAATATTTACTTTTTTATTGGATTGAGCTTTTATGTTTTGTCGAACTTTACGTTGAAAAGACATATTTTTTAAGTTTTGAATATTTTTTATTTGATTTGAATAGTATTTTGAGTAATTGCTGATCTTTTCATCAGCAAAGCAGTTAACAATAAAATAAATTTTTTTAAATAAACTATCATGAATTATAAGGGTTTTAGGTCTTATTAATCTTATGTCAGGTATTTTTATGTCATTAAGGCAATTATCAGGGACTTTTTCAATATATCGAATAATATCATAAGAAAAATATCCTACCAAAAGAGAGCAAAGAGGAGGAAGATTCCCAGGTAATGGAAAATTAAAATTTTCAATTAATTTTTTTATAAACAAATATGGATCAGCTTTTATTATTTTTTTTTTATTGTTTTTAATGAAATAGATTTTTTTTTTATTAAATTCCCAAATTTTATCTGGATCTGCTCCAATTATTGTATAACGTCCTTTTATTCTACGTTTTTCAACTGATTCAAATATAAAACTATTTTTTTTGGTTAAAAAATTACTAATTATATTTTCAATGACATTATTGCTTTTACAATCAGTTTTATAAAATATTATTTGATTTTTTTTGTTTTTATGTTTTTTTTTAAAATTATCAAAACTTATATTTATTTTCATTAGAAGTTATTTTTTATACTATCCAAAGCCTTTTGATTTATATTAATTTTGTATTTGTATTTGAGATAAGAATCATAGGTATTATATAAACTACTCGCAATTTGAATTTTAGATAAATTGAAATATTTTTTGTAGTCCTCTGAACCTTGATCAACTCGAACACTTTCAATTTTATCAATGTAAATTAAGAAGCTTTCTCTTAGGCCAATATCCGCAATTACAATTATTTTTTTTTCAGGAAAAGCATAAATCTGACTGATCAGTTCTTTTTTTAATATTTTATTATCATTTTGATTCTCGAGTCTAATTTTTTTAATTGTAACATTTTCTTCGGAGGATAATCTATCAAAGTCTGATTTTTTAAAATTATTTTCATTTATTTTCTCTATTATTTTTGAAATAAATTTTGCTCTAGTTTGTATCTCAAGATTTTCCAGTATATCTTTCCTAACCGCTTTATCATTAATGTTTCTTTGAATGTTTTCAGTTTTAAAAACCTCTACTACGAAATATTTATCTTTATCTGCTATTAGGATTGTAGGTTCTGTTTCATTAATTGCGAACACATTTTTAATTAACCTAAGCGGAAATTTATTAATTTCTTTTGAGTTATTTTCCATATCTAATTCTTTGAAAGTTGTTACTGTGGCAGTTCCTAAATCATATTTATTCAGTATGCTATCCAGATTTTTTCCTCCTACTATCAAGTCATCAATTTCATCAATTTTTTGAAAAAATAGATCACTAATTTCATTATTTCCAGTTAGGTTCTTTGAATTTAATTCTATAAATTTTATTGATTTATAAACGTCTTTGAATTTGTCTCTATTTTGATCGAAGAACGATTTAATTTCATCTTTACTAAATTTCAATTTTTTATTTATAATGTCATTTAGATTAATTGCTTGAATATTTCTTTTTTGATTTATTTTGTCGTAGATTATATTAACCATTGATTTAGAAGGAGCAATTCCCCCTCCTATAAAATCAAATAATTGCTTTTTTTTTTCCTGTTGCAAAATATTTGCTTCAAAAATAACAGCATACAATCTATTCTTAATTAAAAATTTTTCATATTCAGTTCTTGAAAATTGATTGTTTTTTTTAAAAATTTTTTCATTTCTGATAATTGAGCCTAAAGAGTTTTCTGATACATGAATATCAAAATTATTCATTTCTTCGATTAATAACTTTTCACCAATAAAACTTGACAACAATCTGTCAATTAAGTCATCTTCTAATGGTTTTTCGTTGGTCATATTATTTTTTAGAAAATTTGTGAATTCTTGTGTAGAAATTTTTTCATCGTCAATTTTTACAATTGTGTTTAAATTTCCACCAGTAAACAAAGGTCCCATTCCCCAAAATATAAATGGAACGGCAACAACAAATAAAAATACTTTTGCGTAAATAGAAGACGAAAATTTTCTAATTGAACTCAACATATTAGTTATAACTATTGTATTTTATTGTTATATAGTTAGATACTCTATAGATTAAACTTTAAGTCATGACAAATAAATTAAAATATTTTGTTGGTAACTGGAAAATGTTTGGTAGTTTCAGCTCCTTAAAAAACATTTATCGTATACATCGATTTTGTGTAAAATTTAATAAAGCACGTAAAAAAAATAAAATTATATTATGCGTGCCAAACACATTAATTTATTTTTTTACAAAAAAATTTAGATCGAAAATTATTTCAATCGGAGCCCAAAATTGCCACCATCATCAAACAAAAGGATCCTTCACCGGTTCTGTTAACGCTAAGATGCTAAAAAATGTTGGTGCCAAGTATATAATTTTAGGTCATTCCGAAAGTAGACACGAAGGTGACACAAACCAGTTAATAAAAAAAAAAATTAAATCTGCATTAAATCAACAATTGTATGTTATTTTTTGTATTGGCGAAACTTATTCTGAAAAAATTAGAAAAAAAACTTTTTCAGTACTAAAAAATCAATTAAAAAGTTCGATGGACAAAAAAATTAATTTAAATAATATTATCATTGCTTATGAACCTGTTTGGTCAATAGGAACTGGCAAGATTCCAAAAATTGATTCACTAAGAAATATTTTCAGATTTATAAAAAATGAATTTAAAAAAAATTTAAAAACAAAAACTTCACCTCCTGTTTTGTACGGAGGTTCTGTCAATGATAAAAATATCACAAAATTTACATCAATTTTAGAGATAGATGGGTTTTTAATAGGCGGAGCTTCTCGATCGTCAAAAAAATTTATTGATATAATAAAAAATTACTATAAATAACAGACATGGAAAATTTTATTTTAGTACTAAATATTTTCTTGGCCATTTTGTTAGTTTTGATAATTCTTTTACAAAAGTCCGAAGGAGGTGCTTTGGGCCTAGGTGCGTCTCAAGAGAGTTTTGTATCATCACGATCAGCCGGGAGCTTTTTAACTAAAGCAACGGCAGTAATAGCAACTTTATTTGTTATAACTAGTATTTCGCTAACAATTATATCTAATAAAGGTATATCCACCACATCTGTTTTGGATAAAGTTGAGGAAAAAGAAGATTCTTCTGAACCTCAAATTCCAAAAACAGACTAATAATTTATCTTTAATTTTTTTTTTAAATCCTTTATACTATACCTCCATGGCGCGATATGTATTTGTCACTGGCGGCGTGGTTTCATCACTTGGTAAAGGATTATCATCAGCTTCGTTAGCCGCGTTGTTACAGTTAAGAGGTTACAAAGTCAGAGTTAGGAAATTAGATCCTTATTTAAATGTAGATCCAGGAACGATGAATCCGTTTCAACACGGAGAAGTTTTTGTCACTGATGATGGTGCTGAAACTGATTTAGATATTGGCCACTACGAAAGATTTACGGGAATTTCAGCCACACAATCTGACAATATTACAACCGGAGGTGTTTACAACGATATAATTAAAAAAGAAAGAAAAGGAGATTATTTGGGAGGAACCGTCCAAGTTGTTCCGCATGTAACAGACCGAATAAAAAAATTTATATCATATAATATCAAGAATGAGGATTTTGTAATTTGTGAAATTGGTGGCACAGTCGGTGATATAGAAAGTTTGCCTTTCCTTGAAGCTATTAGACAGTTTTCTAATGACATAGGAAAAAAAAATAGCTTATTTATCCATCTGACTTTAGTTCCTTATTTGAAAGCTTCAGGTGAACTTAAAACGAAACCCACTCAACATTCTGTTAAAGAGTTAAGAAGTTTGGGCATTCAACCGGATATAATTATTTGTAGATCAGAAAAACAAATTCCAATAGTAGAAAGAAGAAAAATATCTTTATTTTGCAATGTATCTATAGATAATGTTATTGAAACCGTAGATGTAAGAACAATATATGAAGCGCCTATTAGTTTTCATAAAGAAAAATTTGACCAAAGAGTTTTGTCATACTTTAATGAGAAAAATAAAAAGCCACCAAATCTTGCAAAATGGAAAAATATCACTTCTAAGGTGTTGGGTTCAAGAAAAGACGTAAACATAGGTATTATAGGCAAGTATGTTAATCTCAAAGATGCATACAAGTCCCTGGATGAAGCGTTAGTACATGGAGGAATATCAAATAATCTTAAAGTTAATCTTACTCGAATAGATTCAGAAAATTTAAAAATTGAAAATATAAAACCAATGTTAAAAAAAGTGTCAGGTGTGCTTATTCCTGGTGGTTTTGGAAAAAGGGGTAGCGAGGGCAAAATTGCTGCCATAAAATATGCAAGATTGAATAATATACCTTTCTTTGGCATTTGCTTCGGTATGCAAATGGCCATAATTGAAGCTGCAAGGAATTTATTAAATATTAAAAATGCTTCAACTAGTGAATTTGGAAATAATTGTACCGCTGTTGTGGGTTTACTAGAGGAATGGCAAAAAGGAAAAAAAATAATAAAAGGAAGCGAGAAAAATTTAGGAGGAACTATGAGATTGGGTTTATACGATGCAATATTAAAAAATAATTCTTTAATATCCAAAATATATTCTACTAAAAAAATTAAAGAAAGGCACAGACATAGATACGAGGTAAATATAAAATATAAAGATGATTTCGAAAAGAAAGGATTAATTTTTTCTGCTTTGTCCCCAGACGGAACTCTTCCTGAAATAATTGAATTAAAAAACCACCCTTGGTTTATTGGAGTTCAATTCCACCCAGAATTTAGATCGAGGCCTTTTTCGCCACATCCTTTATTTTCATCTTTTGTTAAAGCCGCTGAAATAAATAAAGGAAGTAACTAATGGATAGTAAATTGGTCAAATGTGGAAAATTAAGCATCTCAAATACTAGTCCTTTCACCTTAATAGCAGGGCCTTGCCAATTAGAAAATGAAAAACATGCCGTTGATGTTGCTGCTAAATTAAAGGAAATAACCCAGAAGCTTGAGATAGGATTAATCTACAAAACGTCTTTTGATAAAGCTAACCGAACTAGCTTAAAGGGAAAGAGAGGAGCTGGCCTTGATAAATCTCTTCCAGTTTTTGATAAAATTAGAAAAGAAGTAGGTATACCAGTTTTAACGGATGTTCATACAATAGAACAATGCGAAATTGTTTCAAAACATGTGGATGTTTTGCAGATACCGGCCTTTTTATGTAGACAAACTGATTTATTAATCGCTGCGGCTAAAACAGGAAAAATTATTAATGTAAAAAAAGGTCAATTTTTAGCACCATGGGATATGGTAAACGTTACAAAAAAAATAGAAGATTCTGGTAATAAAAATATTTTAGTTACTGAAAGAGGTGCTAGCTTTGGCTACAACACTTTAATTTCTGATATGAGATCACTGCCTATAATGGCAAAAAATGGTTATCCAGTAGTTTTTGATGTAACGCATTCTGTACAACAGCCCGGTGGAATGGGTGATAAAAGCGGAGGACAAAGAGAGTTTGTAGAACATCTCGCTCGTGCAGCTATAGCAGTAGGGGTCGCTGCTGTATTTATAGAAACACATCCGGACCCAGATAACGCACCATCAGATGGACCGAATATGGTTCCATTATCAAAAATGCCAAATTTATTAAAACAGTTGGTTGAAATTGATAAATTAATAAAGAATGTCAAAAATTAATAAAATCAAGGGTCGACAGGTTTTTGATAGTAGAGGAAATCCTACAGTAGAGGCGGAAGTTTTTTTAGAAGATGGCAATAGAGCTTCTGCAATAGTTCCATCCGGAGCATCTACAGGGACTCATGAAGCATTTGAATTAAGAGATCAAGATAATAAAAATTATTTAGGCAAAAGTGTCTTAGCCGCTGTTGAAAATATAAATAGATCAATATCTAAAAGTTTAAATGATTTTGATATTTTTGATCAAAGAAAAATAGATAAAACCTTAATTGATTTAGATGGAACAAGACAAAAAAATAAGTTAGGAGCAAATTCAATTTTAGCAGTGTCATTAGCGGTAAGTAAATTAGCCGCTATTTGTAAAAATATTTCATTATTTAAATATTTAGGAGGAACTGTCGCTAATCAATTACCAATACCTCTAATGAATATAATTAATGGAGGAGCGCATGCTAACAATTCACTTAGGATACAAGAGTTTATTATACGTCCAGAAAAACCAGAAACATTTTCAGAAGCTGTAAGAATATGTTTTTTAGTAATACAAAATTTGAAAATTCTCATAAATAATAAAAATATTTCAACAACGGTAGGAGATGAAGGAGGTTTTGCTCCAGAACTAAATAAAAACGAAGAAGCAATTGAACTTATCTTAGAATCTATTGAAAATTCTGGTTTTAAACCTGGTGAAGACGTTTCAATTTGTTTAGATGTTGCTTCAAATGAATTGTATAAAGACGGCAAGTATTCAGTCCAGTCTTCAAAATTTGAAAAAATGAAAAATACAATAAATTACTATTCAAAACTGATTGATAGTTATCCAATTAAATCTATAGAGGATCCTTTTGCAGAGGACGATTGGGTGGCATGGGGCGAATTCATGAAGTTTTTAAAGAAAAATAATAAAAAGACCCAAATTGTTGGGGATGATTTATTTGTTACTAATAAAGAACGACTTAATAAAGGTATTAAAGAGAAAATGGCTAACGCTATACTAATCAAACCAAATCAAATAGGTACTCTAACCGAAACAATGGAAGTTATTGATTTGGCTCATAAAGGTGGATTCAAAACTATTATTTCACATAGATCCGGAGATTCTGAAGATACATTTATTGCTGATTTGGCTGTTGCTACAAACTCTTCACAAATTAAATCAGGGTCTTTAGTGAGATCAGAAAGAGTGGCAAAATATAACCGTTTATTAAGAATTGAAGAGGAACTTGGAAATTCTGCAAAAATGGCTAAGGTTTAAACCAGATGGGACTTATACAAATAATTAACCGTAAAAAAATTACAATAATTGGTTTTTTTCTGTTTTATTATATCATACTGAATCTACTAGATGGAGAAAGAGGCCTCATTTCATACTACGAAAAACAAAATATCAAAAAAAAACTTCTTGAAGAAAAAAGTTTCCTAACCGAACAATTGGCCCTAGTGGAAAAAAAGAACGAGTTGTTAACTGAAAAAATAGATTTAGATTATTTAGAGATACTATTCAGAGAAAAATTTATGTTTGGAAAACCTAACGAAAAAATTTATAAAAGTAATTGAAATGACGGTAAGACATCCAGAGAAAATTAATAATCCAATAAATCCTATTAAAAAAAAGCCAAACTGGATAAGAGCGAGAATTACAGATACTCAAGACTATTTTAAAACAAAAAAAATTATTAACACAAAAAAACTTCATACTGTTTGTCAAGAGGCTAGCTGCCCTAATATTTCAGAATGCTGGAACAAAAGACATGCAACGTTTATGATAATGGGAGATACATGCACACGTGCATGTGTATTCTGTAATGTAAAAACAGGAAAGCCAACACACTTAGATCCGTTAGAACCTTTAAAAATAGCTCAAGCAACTAAAGAATTAGATTTAAAGCATGTAGTTATCACTTCAGTTGATCGTGATGATCTTCAAGATGGAGGAGCAAATCATTTTTCTAAGGTGATATCAGAAACTAGAAAAATAAATAACGAAACAACCATAGAAGTTTTGACACCTGATTTTTTAAGAAAAGGAGAGGCTTATAAGAAAGTTGTTTTCGCTAGTCCTGACGTTTTTAACCATAATATAGAAACTGTTCCAAATTTATATAGAAGCATAAGACCAGGGTCTAGGTATTTTGCTTCTATTAATTTATTAAAATCAGTCAAAGAAATAAACAAAACAATATTTACTAAATCCGGTATTATGTTAGGTCTTGGTGAGATCAAAGATGAAGTGCTTCAAGTCATGGATGATTTGTTATCTGCTAATGTAGATTTTTTGACTATTGGTCAATATCTTCAACCATCGGTAAAACATTATCCATTAATACGTTATGTCCATCCTGACGAATTTCAAAAATTTAAAGAAATAGCACTATCAAAAGGTTTCTTAATTGTTGCTTCTTCACCTCTTACTAGATCTTCTTATCATGCTGATGAAGATTTTTCTGTAATGAAAAAATTGAGAGAAAAACAATCTCAATGCCATCTGCTTCAATAAAAAAAGAAATACCCTGTTCAAAAGATAAATTAATAAAAATGGTTTTAGATATAGAAAAATATCCAGAATTTGTTCCTTGGTGTCTTGGTAGTAAAATTCATAGCAAAAATGATAAAGGTGATAAAATTGAAATCACAGCCGATCTTACTATCGGAAAGAGTTTTTTTAACGAAACTTATAAAAGTTTTGTTATTTATGAAAAATCCTCTGATTCAATTCATGTAACAAATCTAGGGGGTCCTTTAAAACATCTAGAAAATAAGTGGTTTTTTGGCCAAAAAGGAAACAACAGCGAGGTAGATTTTCATGTCGATTTTGAATTAAAAAATAAAGTTTTAAACTTATTAATGATTAAGTTCTTTGATATTGGATTAAAAAAAATAGCTGATGCTTTTGAAAAAAGAGCAATTGAATTATTTAAGAACGCTTAGAATTAATCCTAGAGATTTATTAACGGCAGCTTTTTGGATGTACGATCGTCCTCTGTTTTTAAATAGATATTTATTAACATCAATCTTATTGGCTTTCTTAATACCTATGTAAACTAAGCCTACAGGCTTTTTCTTGGTACCGCCACTAGGACCAGCTATTCCCGTTATAGAAACAGATATGTTGGTTTTACATATTTTACTCACGTTTTTAACCATAGTTAAACAAATTTGCTTACTTACAGCCCCGTATCTTCTTATGGTTTTTTTTGGGATTTTAAGAACTTTAATTTTAGAATGATTTGAATAAACAACCAATCCCTGAGTAAATATTTTTGAAGACCCACTAACGGAAGTAATGGTACTCGAAAGCAATCCCCCAGTACAAGATTCAACAATAGATATTTTGAGTTTTTTCCTAGTTAATATTTTGACTATCTTTTTTGAGAGTTTTTTCATCTTTAAAAGAAGCTTTTAACAATCATAATTAATATTAATGTTGCGACTACATAAAAGCCAGCCAAGATATCATCAAACATGACACCAAAAGCATTTTTATATTTCCGATCAAAGTAATTAATAGGAAAGGGTTTTAATATGTCAAAAGTTCTAAACAAAACAAAAATTATTAAATAAAATAATAGTGATTTACTGAAAATTTTCTCGACATTATGTGAAATTTCATAGAGGTATAATGGAATTGACTGACCTATAACTTCATCAATTACAATTTCTTTTGGGTCACTAGTATCAAATTTATTAAGACAAGCACTTACAGCAATCAAAGAGTAAATTAACATTATTAATAGAAATAATAGAATTAAATTTGAAGATATACTTAAAATGTGAAAAGCTACAAATAATAAAACACAAGTAACTAACGAGGCCCATGTTCCTGAAGCAAATTTTATTTTTCCAATACCAAAAAAAGTAACAAGTATTAAATTAATTTTATTGATCATATTTAGTAACAGACGATATAACTTCTGATACTATGGCTTCTCCTTGTCCTACTAAACCAAGTTTTTCAGTTGTCTTACCTTTAATATTTATTTGATTTGAATTTATTTCACATAATTTGCTTATTGTTTGTATCATTTTTTTTGAGTATTTTTTTATTTTAGGTTTTTGTGCAATAATATTGATATCAACGTTGTTGATTGAAAAGTTTTTAGATTTAATTAATTTAATAATTTTTTTTAGTAAAGTTGTAGATCTTATATTTTTATATTTTTTATTTTTGTCTGAAAATAATTTTCCAATATCACCTAATCCGCAAGCTCCAAGCAAGCTGTCAATAATAGCGTGAACTACTGGATCTGCATCTGAATGACCTTTTAGTCCTAGAGGGTAAGCCACTTTTATTCCTCCCAGGTAAAGTTTTCTTCCTTTAACTAATTTGTGAATATCAAAACCTATTCCTGAATAAGTTTTTCTCTTTTTTAAATTACTAAATATATTTAAATCTTCACTGTCAGTTATTTTTAAATTTGATTTACTTCCATTTATAGTTATTACTTTTTCATCATCTTCTGTAAACAAAGCACTATCATCATCAAAAATTGTATTTATATTTTTTTTATGTTTTTCGTATATTTTTTTAAAAGTAAAACCTTGTGGAGTTTGTGAAAATCTTAAACTATTACGCTGAATATTTTTGAAGATCATATTTTTTTTAGCACGTTTTGTTGCATCATTAACTTTTATTGTAGGTACAACAGCATCATTTTTTTTAAGCTTACTAATCATTTCATTTATAAGTTTTTTTGAAGGATTGGGTCTAGCAGCATCATGAATTATGACTTTTTTACAATTCATTCTCTTAATTCTTTTTAATGCTTTAAAAGTAGATTCTTGTCTAGTTTTGCCGCCCACGACTTTTAAGATGTTTTTAAGCCTTAATTTGTCTAGATGTTTTTTATGTTTTTTATTGTAAACGATTACAGTCTTTTTTATTTCACGAATATTCTTGAACGTATCGAAAGAATATTCCAATAATGTATTATTGTTAATTATGTGAAATGGTTTGGGTGTGTTAGATTTAAGTCTTTTGCTATCGCCGGCAGCCAATATTATGAGAAATAAGCTCATTTTTTTCAATTTGCGTTATATTTATTATAAATATTTACTATTATTCAATAAATGATTCATACCATTAAAAATAATAAATGGATAATAACAATAACTTTACTTTGCTTATTATTAGGAGTACTGACTTTTTTCACTTTTATTAACAAAAGTTTTATAGACTTAAGTCAAACCAACTTCCAAATACTGTTGCTATTTGACCTAGCTTTATTGGTATTGTTTTTTACAGTAATTATTCGCGAAACCTACAAAGTTTTTAAAGACAGAAAAAAAGAAAAATTAGGATCAAAAACAAGTTTAAGGTATATAACTTTTTTTTCAATTACCACTTTGTTACCATCTGTTTTAATAGCAATATTTTCTCTCTTTTTATTTAATGTTGTAATACAAAAGTATTTTGAAAAAAAAATTAAATCAGTAATTAATAATTCAACTGAAGTGTCAAGATATTATGTCGAACAAACTAGAAATTCTATCGAAGCTGATATTTTATTGATGGTGTTAGATGTAAATAATAAATCAGGATTATTCTATGATAATCCCAATAGATTTTTAAAAATTCTTACTTCCCAAAGAATATTAAGAAGGTTAGATGAAGTTTATTTATTGGATAGTGGCGGCAATATAATTATGTCCAATATAGTAGATGATTCATTGGAATTTGTTCCCCCTCCTGCAGAAGCTTTTAGCAGATCTTTAGATGGAAGACCCGTGAGGATTACGGATCCTAGAACTAACAGAACTTCTGCTTTAGTTAAATTGAGCAGTTTTATTGATACTTACCTATACATAGTAAAATTTATGGATCCAAAAGTTGTTAATTATCTTAAAGAAACAAATCAACTTGTTGGAATTTATTATAGTGTTCAAGATCGTAAGACGGGACTAAAAATTACTTTTGGTATCATTTACGTATTAATTGTGTCATTACTTCTTTTTTTATCGATCATCATCTCGATTAACTTTGCATCAAGACTTACTCGACCTATAATTAATTTGATTACAGCTTCTGAAAAAATAAGTGCTGGAGACTTGAATGCCAAAGTTCCGGAGATTACTGCGGATGAGGAATTCGAAAAGTTGAATGAAAATTTTAACTCAATGATCAAAAAATTGAAAAAACAACAAGATAAGCTTCTTCTTTCAGAAAGATATTCTGCTTGGGAAGATGTTGCTAGAAAGTTAGCTCATGAGATTAAAAATCCGCTTACACCAATCCAATTATCTATTGACAGAATTAGAGAGAAATATTTGGATAAAGTAGGAAACGGTAGTAAAGATTTTTCAATTTATTTAAATACTATAAGCAAACAAATTAAGGACATTGAACATTTGGTAACCGAATTTTCTGATTTTGCTAGAATGCCAAAACCCATATTAAAAAAAATTAATTTAAATCGAATTATTTCTGAGTCTTTAAAGCTGCATGAATTGTCAGGATCTAAAATTAAGTTTGTTTTAACACAGGTTAAGGAATCAAATTATATACTCGGTGACGAAGAACAACTGCGTAGAGTATTTGTAAATTTGATAAAAAATTCCACAGAGTCTATTTATGAGAAAAAGAACAAATATGTTGATTTTAAAGGAAAAATTGACATAGATATTAGAGACGATAGTGATTATATATACGCTACTGTTATTGATAATGGAGTTGGGTTTGCTAGAGTTAATAAAGAAAAAATGCTTGCACCTTACTTTACTACAAAGAAGAATGGTACTGGCTTAGGCCTAGCCATAGTTAGCAAAATTATAAGTGATCACAATAGTGTAATATTTTTCAAGGCAATTAACAACGGAGCAGAGGTAGAAATTATAATACCAAAATATTATGACAAATGAGATTTTAGTTATTGATGATAATTCGGATATCAGAATGCTAATTTCCAGTATTTTAAATGATAACGGATTTAGCGTTAGAGAAGCCGCTAATTTTGATCAAGCAATATTAGAAATTAATAAAAAATTACCAAACGTGGCTGTCATAGATGTCAAATTAGACAAAGGAGACAATGATGGAATTGAATTACTGAATCATATAAAAAAAATTGATAACGATCTACCAGTCATCATGATATCAGGTCACGCAAATGTTCAAATGGCGGTAGATTCATTAAAACTAGGTGCTTTTGAGTTTATGCAAAAACCTTTTTCAACGGAAAGATTGTTAAATTTTGTAAACAGGGCCATAGAGAATATAGATCTTAAGAAAGCAAAGAGTATTTTAGAAAGTAAACTCTTTCATTCATATGAAGTCATAGGACAAAGCCAGGCAATGGAAAAAGTCAGGGATTTAATCGCTAAACTTGGTAGTGCTGGAAGTAGGGTTTTTATTTCCGGTCCAGCAGGATCGGGAAAAGAATTAGTAGCAAGACAGATTCATAAAAAATCATCAAGATCGACAAAATCTTTTATTGTGGTTAGCGGAGCTTTATTAGATCCAGAAAAATACGAACTTCAACTTTTTGGATCAGAAAATAAAGATGGAACCATAAATTATGGTTTTTTCGAACAAGCAAAAGATGGTACTTTGTTGATAGATGAGATTTCAGAAATTCCTTTAGAAACTCAGGCTAAGATTTTAAGAGTATTAATAGAACAGAAATTTAAACGTATTAACGGATCTAAAGAAATTAATGTTAATGTTAGAATAATAAGCACTTCAAGTAAAGATATAAGAGAAGAGGTTGATAAAGGTAATTTTAGAGAGGATTTATATCATAGACTTAATGTTGTTCCAATTTTTTTACCTGCGCTAAAGGACAGGACAGAGGATATCCCTTTATTACTAAATTATTTTTCAAAAAAAATATCTGAGCTAAACGGAATTAGCGAAACGAAAATTAATAGTGACTATGATTTATTTTATAAATACGGTTGGCCTGGAAATGTCAGAGAATTGAGAAATTTGGTCGAGAGAATATCTATACTAGCGGTTAACGAAAAGCAAATAAATATCAATAGTTTAGTGAAAGACGCATTATCACAAAAAAATATTAAAGATGCTTCAGAATCTTTCGAAAATGTTCTTTCTTATCCATTAAAAGTAGCTAGAGAAAGGTTTGAAAAAGACTATTTAACTTCACAGCTAAAAAAGTACAAAGGTAATATATCCAAGACTGCAGAATTTATTGGTATGGAAAGATCTGCTCTTCATAGAAAATTAAAAACTTTGGGTATCAAAGATATAAATTAAATGAATATAATTATCTGTGGGGCTGGTAAAGTTGGCTTCTCAATTTCAAAGCAATTGTCCGTTCAAGGACATTCAATTACAGTTGTAGATCAATCTAGTGAACTCATTCAAAAACTTAGCGAAACTCAAGATGTAAAAGGTATTGTTGGAAGAGCTACTTTTCCTTCGGTATTAGAAAAAGCTGGGGCAGAAGATGCTGACATGATCATTGCTGTTACAAAGAATGACGAAACTAATATGGTTATTTGCCAGGTAGCACACTCAATTTTTAATACAACAAAGAAAATTGCAAGGATAAGGACACAGGAATTTTTGGGAACAAAATGGCGTAAACTATATGGAGAATCTAATCTTCCTATAGATGTTATTATTTCCCCTGAAATTGAGGTTGCAAAATCTTTACAAAGGAAACTAGAGGCTCCAGGTGCTTTAGATAGCGTTCCTTTTGCTGACGGAAAAGTAAAAGTTTTAGAAATTAATATCAGTGAAATTTGTCCAATAGCTAATACGCCACTCAGTAAACTTACTGAGAAGTTTCCAGATTTAAGAGCAAATATTTTAGGAGTTATAAGAGGTGAAAAGTTTGTCATACTGAAAAAAAAAGATAAGATGTTAGTTAACGATAAAGCCTTTGCTGTTGTGAGCGCTTCACAAATAAACATGACTCTTTCAGCATTTGGTCACGAAGAAAAAATGGCAAAAAAAGTTCTAATTATAGGTGGAGGAAATATTGGTTTTAATTTGGCAAAAAACTTAGAATCTCATTCAGAAGGTGCTAGAGTAAAAATTATAGAAAAAGACAAAGGTAGAGCCGAACTTATAGCTAATGAACTTAATAATACTATCGTGATTAATGGAGACGGTTTAGACGAAGATGTTTTAAAAGAAGCAAATATTGAAGAAGCAGAAACTATCTTAGCACTTACTAATGATGATGAAGATAATATTATGTTGAGTGTTCTTGCAGAGAAAAACAATCCCAATAAAAGAACTATAGCTTTAGTAACAAAACAGAATTATGCCTTATTACAAAATTCTCTTAAAATTGACGATTTAGTAGATCCAAGACTGACAACGGTATCAACGATATTAAAGCACGTCCATAAAGGTACTATAGAAACTGTGTATACACTTTTAGATGGAGAATATGAATTTATAGAAGCCGAAGTCTTAGAAACTTCTGAATTAATTAGTAAGTCTATAAAAGATTCAGGTTTACCAGAAGAAATAAGAATTGGAGCAATTGTCAGGGATAAAAATATTATTATACCAAAATCTGATTTTAAATTTGAAAAAAAAGATTTGGTGGTTTTTTTAAGCAAAAGAGAGCATCTTCCAAAAGTAGAAAGTTTATTTAGAATAAGTTCATTAATTTAATGAATTATAAGGGTATATTATTTTTTTTAGGAATTTATTCATTATTTGTTTCTTTTTTTTCTTTTTTGAATATTTTATATTCATTTTACTTTAATTTTTTTTTAGATTTAAATTCTTATGTTGTTTCTCTTATAATTTCTTTAAGTACGGGATTGATTTTTTGTTTGTTAGGTCGAAAATATAGCAAGAATATTTCTCTAAGCGATCAAGTTATTCTAATCATATCAAGTTTTATATTTTTGCCATTGTTGATTTGCATACCTTATTTTTTAAGTGTTTACGATATAAGTTTTTTGAATTCTTATTTTGAATCTTTATCAGGATTTACTACTACCGGTTTTTCAGTTATTAGCGATATTCAAGATTTAGACGAGCCACTTTTGATATGGAGGTCTAGTTCTCAATGGTTGGGAGGTTTATTTTTTTTAATCGCAACTATTGGAACACTGGGGAATAAGGCAATTAAAATAAAACCAACCTATTTACTTTCAACGGAAAACTCTGGAGGTAATTTTTATAATAATTTCAATTATAATTTTTTAAAAATTTTGTTGATTTATTTTTTATCTACTATTTTTATAATTTTTTTATTCAGTCTATCACACATTAGGCTTCTTGATTCTTTTAATTTGGCTTTTACCGCTATATCTTCTGGTGGATTTCTTCCAAAAAATAGTTTATCTGATATCGTAACTAACAACCCGCAAGTTTTAGCTTTATCCTTTAGTTTATTATTTCCAGTGTTTAATTTTTATCTGATATATAAAATTGTTACCAAACAATTCAATTTTCAAGAACATCAAGAAGATCTGCATTTGGGGACAATAGTTATTTTGTTAACCTTATTATTTTATTTTTTTATTATTCCAAATGAGGGACTTACCAATGTTTTTTTGGCAGTGACTTCATCATTATCTACATCAGGTATAGCAATGTATTCATCTAATTTAGATTTATCTTTATTTTTTATTCTATTAACGGTTATAGGTGGATCATTGATCTCGACCTCATCCGGCCTTAAATATATTAGGCTCTATATTTTATTCAAAATCTCTTATCAGGAAATTAACAAAGTGGTTAAACCAAAAAACATTTTTAATCGAAATTTATTTCATTCAGAGATAAAAATTGATGATCAGGATTCAAAAATAGCTTTTTTAGTTTTTATTTCTTTCATTATCGCCACGTTTATTCTATCAAGTATTTTAACTTTAGATAATTTGAGTTTTGAAAATTCATTTAAATTGTCAATATTAACCCTTACTAACACGGTTACTTCATCATTGTATGGAATAGAAAATTTAAGCTTTTTTAATTTGAATAGTTTTACTAAAGTTACCTTAATGATTTTTATGATATTTGGTAAAATTGAAATTATTGCTGTGTTATTTTTAATTAAGAAATTTATTTTTAGAGAGTAATTTGTGACTAGGATAATAATTTTGGGTGCTGGTGCAATGGGTACTGCATTTGCCTATCCATGTTCTGATAATAAACATGAAGTCAGTATTGTTGGAACACATTTAGAGAATGACTCTATTGATGAATTAAATACAAGGCACTTTCATTATGGTCTTAATATTGAAGTTTTAAACACGATTAAATTTTTCAAACATGATTTAATTAAAGAAGTTTTTATAAAAAAACCAGATTTAATTGTTTTAGGTGTTAGTTCGAAAGGCATAGACTGGGTTGCGGAAGAATTAAAAAAAGTTTCATATGATGGAGAATTACCTCCACTCTTAATGTTGACTAAAGGTTTGAGCACTAATGAAAATAAATATGAACTTTTAGTCGATAAATTAATCAGACTGTTATCTCAAAAGGGGATTAAAAACATAAACTTATCCGCTGTTGGTGGGCCATGTTTAGCGGCAGGTCTAGCCAATAGAGTTTATAGTGGAGTTGTTGTTGCAAATAATAATTTAGATACCGCTAACTCGTTGAAAAAGATGTTAACTACAAATTATTATCGTGTTTCAACTAGTACAGATATTAATGGCGTAGAAGTCTGTGCAGCAATAAAAAATATATTTTCTATGGCCATTGGTGCTGCGCCAGGATTAAACAAAACTGAACGAAAAGATAATACTCATTTAAACACTTCTGCTGCACTGGTAAGACAATCCATTTATGAAATGGAAATATTTGTAGAATTTTTAAATGGAAAAAAAGAAACCGTGAATGGTCTAGCTGGTCTAGGGGATTTATATGTTAGTTCGGCTGGAGGAAGAAATAGTAGAATGGGAGCTTTATTAGGCGACGGCATGTTATTTTCTGAGGCTAAAAGAGACAAAATGTCTAATATTACTGTTGAGGGAGCAGAACTAATTTTTGAAATTGGTAAGAAAGTCAAAGAAGATTTTGATGAAAAGAAACTTCCTTTAATGATTGCTATGATCGATGCTATCTTAGAAGATAAAAAATTAGAGATTAAATGGGAAAATTTTAATTAATGAAAAAAGATTTCATCATAGCCATAGATCAAGGAACGACATCAAGTAGATCTATTTTATTTAACTTAAAAGGTAAACCTATTTATTCATCTCAAAAAGAATTTACTCAATACTTTCCAAAAAGTGGTTGGGTTGAACACAATCCAGAAGAAATTTGGAGCACAATCAAAAAAACCCTTAAAGATGTTATTAATAAAGCAAAAAGACTTAGGGGAAATATTTTAACAATTGGAATAACTAATCAAAGAGAAACAACGGTTTTGTGGGACAAAAAAACTGGAAAAGCAGTTTACAATGCTATTGTTTGGCAGGACAGAAGAACGGAAGATTATTGTAGAAAATTAAGAAGACAAAACAAAGAGACTTTAATTTTTAATAAAACCGGACTTTTAATTGATCCTTATTTTTCGGGAACAAAAATCAAATGGGTATTAGACAATGTTCCTTTAGCTAAGAAACTAATGGATAAAAATCAACTGCTTTTTGGAACCATAGATAGTTTTTTAATTTGGAGACTCACTAAGGGTGAGGTCCATGCTTCTGATGCCACAAATGCAAGTAGAACCATGATTTACAATATTACTTCTAACAAATGGGACAATACGATTTTAAAACTTTTAAAAATAAAAAAAAATATTCTTCCAGAAGTAAAAGATTGTGCTGATGATTATGGTTACACTCACTCTTTATTAACTGGAAAACCCATACCTATTACCGGTGTTGTTGGCGACCAGCAGGCAGCAACTATTGGTCAATGCTGTTTTGACCCAGGTTCTTTAAAGAGCACTTATGGAACAGGAGCATTTATTTTGTTAAACACAGGATCTAGAAAAATATATTCCAAAAATAGATTATTAACGACCATTGGTTATCGATTAAATGGTAAAACTACGTATGCACTTGAAGGTTCGATTTTTATTGCTGGGGCAGGCGTACAATGGTTAAGAGATCGAATGAAGTTTGTAAAGAAAGCTCCCGAAACTGAAAAAATAATTAAATCTCTAAAAGATAATGCTGGAATTTATCTGGTTCCAGCATTTACTGGACTTGGAGCTCCATATTGGAATGCAAATGCAAGAGGAATCTTAAGTGGAATTACTAGAGATACAGGTCCAAAAGAAATAGTAAGGGCTATTATTGAATCAGTAGCTTATCAAACCTACGATCTATTTGAAGCCATGAAACACGATGGATTAAGACCAAAGCTAGTAAAAGTTGATGGCGGAATGGTTATGAATAATTGGTTCTCACAATTTTTGGCAGATATTATTAATGTAAAAGTTTTAAGACCCAAAGTTCATGAAACAACAGCACTAGGTGCTGCGTTTATGGCTGGATTGAAAATAGGAGTTTATAAATCCTTAAAAGACATTTCAAAACAATGGAGCTTAGATAAAAAGTTTTCACCTAAAATCAACAATAATTTCAGAAAAAAACTAATTAGAGGTTGGAATACAGCAATTAAAAGAACTTTGATCAACTAATGCAATCCATAATTGTATTTGATCTGTGCCAAATAAATTGGTGAAAGTAAATTTAGTTTTTGACAAAAAAATTTCTTTTATATCTAATCAAGTTTTAAACAACAATTTAAGGGGGAAATAATGTTGAAAACATTAAAATCGATCTTGACTGTTGCTGTAACCCTTTCATTATTAATTTCTTCTGCTTTTGCAGATGCAATTGATAAATGGGCGAAAGGTGAGTTTAGTCTTTCAACTATATCTGAAAAAGATAGAGTTAAAGAATTAAAATGGTTTCAAAAGGCAGCTAAGCCTTTTAAAGGAATGGAAATAAACGTTCTTTCTGAAACTATTCCAACTCACACTTACGAATCTAAAACTCTTACCAAAGCATTTGAAGAAATTACTGGAATAAAAGTAAATCACCAGTTGCTTGGAGAGGGTGAGGTTGTACAGGCAGTTCAAACACAAATGCAAACAGGAAGAAACTTGTATGATGCATATATCAATGACTCTGATTTAATTGGTACACACTCAAGACTTCAACTTGCAGTTAATCTAACAGACTGGATGGCGGGAGAAGGTAAAGATGTGACTTTACCAACTTTAGATGTTGATGATTTCATTGGCAAATCATTTACAACAGGTCCGGATGGAAAATTATATCAGCTACCAGATCAACAATTTGCTAATCTTTACTGGTTTAGGAAAGATTGGTTTGATAGACCCGATATTAAAAAAGGTTTTAAAGCAAAATACGGTTATGACTTAGGTGTACCAGTTAACTGGTCTGCTTACGAAGACATTGCTGATTACTTTACAAATCATGTTAAAGAAATCGATGGTGTTAGAGTATATGGTCACATGGACTACGGTAAAAGAGCTCCGGACTTAGGATGGAGAATGACTGATGCGTGGTTATCAATGGCTGGAGCAGGAAGTGTTGGTAAACCGAATGGTGTACCAGTTGACGAATGGGGTATAAGAATGGAAAAAGGTTCTTGTAACCCAGTAGGTGCTTCGGTATCTCGTGGTGGTGCAGCTAATGGTCCTGCGGCCGTTTATGCAATCAGAAAATGGGATGAGTGGTTAAGAGCCTATGCTCCTCCAGGTGCTGCAAGTATGGATTTTTATCAATCTTTACCAGCTCTATCATCTGGAAATGTTGCTCAGCAAATTTTTTGGTATACAGCGTTTACAGCATCGATGGTTGCTCCAAAAAGCTCAGGGAATAAAACAGTTGATGATAATGGAAAACCGTTATGGAGAATGGGTCCATCACCAAAAGGACCTTACTGGGATGAAGGTATGAAGCTTGGATATCAAGATGCTGGATCATGGACTTTATTTAAGTCTACTCCGGTTGACAGAAGAAAAGCTGCATGGTTATTCGCTCAGTTTACAGTTTCAAAAACTGTATCTCTAAAGAAGAGTCATGTTGGTTTAACTATTATTCGTGATAGTGACATTAACCACAAATCTTTCACAGAGAGAGCTTCAAAACTAGGTGGTCTTGTGGAATTCTATAGATCTCCTAACAGGGTATTGTGGTCACCAACTGGAATTAATGTTCCAGATTATCCAAAACTTGCACAAATCTGGTGGCAACAAATTGGAGATGTAAACTCTGGTGCATTTACTCCGCAACAAGCTATGGATCGTCTTGCAGAAGAGATGGACTTAGTGATGTCTCGTATGGAAGCTGCCGATAAAGCTAACAAAATATACGGTGGTTGTGGTCCTCGATTAAATAAACCGGGAGATGCAGCCGCTTGGCTTAATAAAGCAGGTTCGCCAAAAGCGAAACGTAATGAAAAGCCAAAGGGTAAAACTGTTCCTTACGAAAAAGCTTGGAACTAATAGGACAGTTATCTAAATGATTATAAGGGGGCGTTTATCGCCCCCTTTTTAGATTAGGATTTGTAGCTTCATGAGCCTAGAACTAAGGAATGTAGAAAAAAAAGTTGGTCAAGATACTCATATATATTCAACTAACTTACGTTTCGAAAAAAATACAATCAATATTTTATTAGGATCTACTTTAGCTGGCAAAACAACTTTAATGCAGATCATGGCCGGTTTGGATAAACCGACAAATGGAGAAATTTGGTTTGCTGATAAAAATGTTACAGGAGTTGCTGTTCAAAAAAGAAATGTTTCCATGGTTTATCAACAATTTATAAATTACCCAAATTTCTCGGTATTTGATAATATTGCATCACCTTTAAAAATTACTGGAATTAACTCCGATCAAATTAAAAAGAGAGTTGGCCAAGTTTCTGAATTACTAAAATTATCAGAAATGTTAGATAAGAGACCCAATGAACTTTCGGGTGGGCAACAACAAAGAACTGCATTGGCCAGAGCTTTAGTTAAGGATTCTGGGCTTATATTATTAGATGAACCTTTGGCCAATTTAGATTTTAAACTAAGAGAAGAACTTAGGGAAGAACTACCAAAATTATTTGAAAATAGAGAATGTATTGTAGTTTATGCAACAACTGAGCCTTCCGATGCTTTATTAATTGGAGGTTATACCGCAACTCTTATGGAAGGTAGGGTTATTGAATACGGCAAGACAATTGAAGTATACAACAAACCAAAAAATTTATTTTCAGCAAGAGTTTTTAGCGATCCTCCCATAAATATTTCTGAAATCAAAAAAAGTGGGGATACTTTTTCTTTATTACATGATTCAGTCAAATGGAAGAATTCAAATGTAGATTTGAAAGATGGAAATTACAAAGTAGGCATCAGACCTTATAATATTACCACATATAAAGAGGGCAATAATTGTATTGAAATTAAGGGAAAAGTTTTAATATCAGAACTTAGCGGTTCTGAAAGTTTAATCCATTTTAGAAATGTCAATTTAAATTGGGTATCTTTATCTAACGGAATTCATCAAATGAAGGTTGGTCAAGAAGCAAAATTATATATGAATGTAGATGAATTTATGTACTTCGATCAGAATAATAATCTGGTAAACAATGTCTAAAATTACGTTAGATAATTTAAGTCATAGTTATTTAGATAAACAAAACTCTGACGCTGATTGGGCTTTGAGAGATATAAATCTTGATTGGCAAGATGGAGGTGCGTATGCACTACTTGGGCCGTCTGGTTGTGGAAAAACAACTTTGTTAAATATAATTTCAGGTCTTTTGAATCCGACAAAAGGAAAAGTTTTGTTTGATGATAAAGATGTAACTTCACAGACTCCTGTCGAAAGAAATATTGCACAGATTTTTCAATTTCCTGTGATTTACGACACAATGACAGTTTACAAAAATCTAGCATTTCCGTTAAAAAATCGTGGAATGATAGATAGTGAAATTGATTCAAGAGTAAAAGAAATAGCAGAGATGTTAGAACTAACAAAAACACTTAATAACAGGGCTTCAGGTTTAACCGCTGATGGAAAACAAAAAATTTCCTTAGGCAGAGGTTTAGCTAGATCAAATGTAAATGTGATAATGTTTGATGAACCCCTAACAGTTATTGATCCTCATTTAAAATGGGTGCTGCGTTCAAAACTAAAAGAACTTCATCAAAAAATTAATAAAACCATGATTTACGTAACTCATGATCAAACGGAAGCCTTAACATTTGCAAATCAGGTTGTTGTAATGCACGAAGGTCAGCTTGTTCAAACCGGAACTCCTGTTGAATTGTTTGAAAAACCAAAACATACTTTTGTTGGGCACTTTATAGGATCGCCAGGCATGAATATATTACCTTGTCAAATACAAAGCAGCACACCAGTAATAGATGGTGTAAAAATATCTACCAATTCACAAATTAATAAATCAAATTTTTCTAAAACAGAAATAGGAATTAGACCTGAATTTGTTTCTTTTAGTAAAGAAGGTATACCGGTCAAAGTTTTAAAAGTAAGTAATACAGGAAGACACAAGATTATTGATACAGAATGTAAAAGTGGAAAGATAAAAGTTCTTTCTCATCCATCAAAAGACATACCAAGCGGAAGTGCTTTTTTGTCTTTTAACAAAAAATACACTTATACTTACGGTGATAGCTGGATAATCGAATGAATAAAACAATAAATCAAAAAGCCTGGCTATTTGTCATACCCGTTTTTATTTTAGTAGCGTTTAATGCTGTTGTCCCGTTGATGACGGTAGTTAACTATGCATTTCAAGAAACTTTTGGAAATAATGTATTTACTTGGGAAGGAACAAGATGGTTTAAACAAATACTTAGGTCAGATAGATTTCATTCAGCACTCGGTCGACAATTTTTATTCACTGGAGTAATACTTTTTATACAAGTTCCTCTTGGTATAGCGATTGCTTTAACAATGCCAAAAAAGGGCATTGGTGTTTCCGTTTGTCTAGTATTGATGTCGATGCCTTTGTTAATTCCATGGAATGTAGTAGGAGCGATGTGGAATATAATTGCTTTACCAGAAATTGGGCTTTTGGGCCATACACTAAATGATTTAGGATTTGATTATAATTTTACTCAACAAACTGGAGATGCGTGGTTCACCACGATCTTGATGGATGTGTGGCACTGGACATCTTTGGTGGTTCTTCTTTCTTATGCAGGCCTGCGATCTATTCAACCAGCCTATTATCAAGCTGCTGAAATTGATGGAGCGAACAGATGGGCAGTATTTAGACATATTGAGCTTCCAAAAATGAAAAAAGTTTTAACCATTGCCATTCTTTTGAGATTTATGGACAGTTTCATGATTTACACTGAACCGTTTGTGTTAACCGGAGGAGGCCCAGGCAATGCTACAGCATTTTTGTCAATTGATTTAGTTAAAATGGCACTTGGACAATTTGATTTAGGTCCAGCAGCCGCTATGTCTTTAATCTATTTCTTTATAGTTCTTTTAGTCTGTTGGGTTTTTTACAACTTGATGATGAGAAATGAGACACAAGGATGATGAAAAAATATAAGTGGTTAGTACCCACAATTTACATTTTGTTTTTAATGTTACCAATTTATTGGTTGCTTAATATGTCATTCAAAACAACAACTGAGATTATAAATACTTACTCTTTGTGGCCGCAAAAATTTACTTTCGAAAATTATATAACAATTTTTACAGACAACACTTGGTACACAGGATATTTAAATTCAATTTATTATGTGGTTATGAACACAATTTTATCGGTAGTGGCAGCACTACCAGCCGCTTATGCATTTTCGAGATATAAATTTTTAGGTGATAAGCATTTGTTTTTCTGGCTTCTGACAAATAGAATGGCACCACCTGCAGTTTTTGCCTTACCATTCTTCCAATTTTATTCATCTATTAATTTATTCGATACCCATGTTGCAGTTGCATTATCTCACTGTTTATTTAACATTCCTTTAGCAGTATGGATTTTAGAAGGATTTATTTCAGCAGTTCCTAAAGAGTTGGATGAAACAGCATATGTGGATGGCTATGCTTTTTGGAGATTTTTCTTCAAAATATTCATTCCAACAATCACAGCAGGAATTGGTATTACTATGTTTTTCTGTTTTATGTTCTCTTGGGTTGAATTATTATTAGCCAAAACTCTTACTGCGGTTGCTGCCAAACCAATCGCGGCAACCATGACAAGAACTGTTAGCACCTCTGGTTACGAGTTGGGGTTATTGGCTGCTGCAGGAAGCCTAACCATTATACCGGGTGCAATTGTTATTTATTTTGTAAGAAATTATATAGCGAAAGGATTTGCTTTAGGTAGAGTATGATTATTGTTCCATCAGATAAAGTACTGCTATTAGCTAATTGGGATTCTGTAGCACAAACAAGGGAAAAAGGTTTTTTCGAATTTGAATTTATTACTTGGATGGCCTGGACTTGGCAAACTGCTGCTTTTTTTGTTTTTATTGCTGCCTGTTTATTTTTGATGGTTATGTGGGAAAAAAAAGTACCAGGCGGTTCACCCAGAAGAGGAATACTAGGTTTGGACACAACAAGAGGTGATAGATTGTTTATTTCACTTTTAAGTGCGGCATTTATTCATTTAGCTTGGTTGGGTTTAGTTGGGGTAATACTTTGGGTTGCAACAATTATATCTTTTTTGTTTTCAATTGTAGTTTTCAGATATTTTTAATATAAGTTATTTTATCACTGCGCCCTTAGCTCAGTTGGATAGAGCATCGGTTTTCTAAACCGAGGGTCAGAGGTTCGAATCCTCTAGGGCGCGCCAATAAATTCAACGTTTTTATCAATTTTACATAACCACAAAATTAATTTATCCCTGTTTCGTTCAAGTTTAATCCCTTAAAATCCTACAATTCTACACAACGTTATATTCGGTATGAGATGGTTGTGACAAGGAATTGGGTGTAGAATTTGATTAAATGTCAAAAAGATATAGTGGAAAATCATTCAAAGATAGCAGTGTAATGAAAAAACCTAAATTAACTTTCAAAGAAAAAAGGAAATTAAAAGAGGAAAAAAAAAAGAAAAGATGATTAAAAGAGATCTCTACTATGACAGGATACCTACTAAATCTTTAAGAAATGATGTTAGGTATTTAGGAAATATTCTTG
>CAJXBA010000002.1 GCA_913050185.1 uncultured Pelagibacteraceae bacterium | reverse complement strand
CTAACAGTTCTAGAAAGCATGCTTTAAATGTAACTCAAAAAATTGGAATCGATCAATATTTTGATGATATTTTTGATATAGTTGATTGTAACTTTATACCAAAGCCCAGAATAGAACCTTATAAAAAGTTAGTGAAAAAACACAAAATTGACCCAAACGCATGCGTACTTATTGAGGATATTGCAAGAAATTTAAAACCGGCATATGAAATAGGTATGAAAACAATTTGGATCGAAAATGATGAACCTTGGGCTGCTAAATTTTCGGATAGTAATTT
The DNA here is from genome assembly GCA_913050185.1 of uncultured Pelagibacteraceae bacterium. Classification (GTDB taxonomy): domain Bacteria; phylum Pseudomonadota; class Alphaproteobacteria; order Pelagibacterales; family Pelagibacteraceae; genus AG-414-E02. The sequence goes on along the minus strand of CAJXBA010000002.1, from coordinate 80,859 downwards.
CGTTAATTACAAAACAAAAAATTTAACAAAATTATTAAAAAAAATTAATTTATTAAAATCGTAAAATGAATCTTGAACCCTTTGAAAAAATAATTAACGAGGCATGGGAAAATAAAAATCAGATAAACAAAAATTCTGATAAAAATATATTGGATGCTATCTCGGAGACAATTAATTTATTAGATTCTGGAAAATTAAGAGTTGCTGAAAAAAAAAATAATGAATGGTTAGTTAATCAATGGGCAAAAAAAGCAATCCTTTTAAGTTTTAGGGTTAACGAAATGGAAACTATCTCGGGCCCTTATGCAACTTGGTTTGACAAAGTAAAAGGTAAAACTTCAGACTGGACAAAAGATCAACTTTTAAAATCTGGATTTAGATCTGTTCCTAACGGAGTAATAAGGAAAGGTGCTTACATTGCAAAAAATGTAGTTTTGATGCCAAGTTTTGTAAACCTTGGAGCTTACGTTAATGAGGGTACAATGATCGATACCTGGGCCTCAGTTGGCTCGTGTGCTCAGGTTGGAAAGAATTGTCATATATCGGGTGGAGCCGGAATTGGTGGAGTTTTAGAACCAATGCAGGCAAATCCAACCATAATAGAAGATAACTGTTTTCTTGGAGCGCGTTCCGAAATCGTAGAAGGAGTTATTGTTGGAGAAGGATCAGTTTTATCAATGGGTGTGTTTATAGGTGCTTCAACAAAAATCATTAATAGATCTACAGGAGAAGTCTTGTATGGAAAAATTCCACCTTATTCAGTAGTGGTTCCTGGTAGCATGCCGAGCAAAAACAATCCCAGCGAACCTGCTCTATATTGCGCTGTGATAATTAAACAAGTTGATGAAAAAACTAGATCAAAAACATCAATTAATGATTTGTTAAGAGAATAAGCTAATGCTGATTATTAATGAATTAAAATTAGCCAAAGAGCTAATTAAATTTCCGAGCATTACTCCTGTTGATGCTGGAACAATTAATTTTTTATCAAGAAAATTAAGATCTTTGGGTTTTAAATGCAAAATTTTGGAATTTAAAACAAAAACTTCAAAACCTGTTAAAAATTTATATGCAAGGCTTGGAAAATCTAGACCTAATTTTTGTTACGCTGGTCATACGGATGTTGTGCCTCCGGGAAATATAAATGATTGGACAGTAAATCCTTTTAAACCCACGGTCAAAAAAAATAATTTAATAGGGCGAGGTGCAAATGATATGAAATCTTCGATTGCATGTTTTGTTGCGGCGGTCAGTAGATTTAAAGCTAGAAATAAAAAATTTAAAGGCTCTTTAAGCTTATTAATTACTGGTGATGAAGAAGGAATAGCTATCAACGGAACGAAAAGGGTTGTTGAATATTTAAAAAAAGAGAGAGAAAAAATTGATTTTTGCTTAGTGGGAGAACCTACCAATCCAAGTAAGCTTGGACAAATGATGAAGATTGGTAGGAGAGGAAGTATAACTGGATATCTAACAGTTTGTGGAACACAAGGTCACGTCGCCTACCCACGTGATGCCAACAATCCAGTGCCTGTTATGGCAAAAATATTGGATCGAATTGAAAATATAAAACTAGATCAAGGAACGAAAAACTTTCAACCTTCAAACCTTGAGATAGTTAAAATGAACACTGAAAATACGGCTGATAACGTTATTCCAGCCAAAATAACGGCAACTTTTAATATAAGATTCAACAACAAGCATTCATCAAGTTCCTTAAAAAAAAAATTAAATAATGTTTTTAAAAATGCTTGTAGAAAAAGTAAATGTTCCTTCAAAATTTCGTACATGGTATCGGGAGATGCGTTTTTAACAATTCCTAACAAAACAACTTATATGATTCAAAAAACCATCAAAAAGATAACAAAAATAAAACCAAAATTGTCAACTTCTGGGGGAACATCAGATGCAAGATTTATAAGAAAAATATCGCCGTGCGTGGAATTTGGTCTAGCTGGAAAAACCATGCATAAAGTTGATGAAGCTGTATCTGTTTCAGATCTAAAAAAATTAACTCATATATATCATAATATATTAATAAATTATTTTAAATGAACGCTATTAAAATGGTTGAAGTTACTAGAAGTAATTTCACTGAAAGTGTTCACCGTGGTGCTGCTGTATTAATTAATTCAAGCGGAGAAATATTAAGGGAATGGGGTAATTCAAATATACTAATTTATCCACGATCAGCTTTAAAACCCATTCAATCACTAAATCTTTATAAGGATGGTGTGGCAGAAGCTTTAAATTTATCAGATGATTTAATAGCGTTAACCACAGCCTCGCATCACGCTGAAAATATTCATCAAAAAATGATTATTAATTGGTTAAAAAAAATCCATTTAAGAGAAAAGCATCTTTCCTGTGGACCGAGTTGGCCTTGGAACATAAAAGATCAATTTAGAGCTCATAGAAAATATAAGATCAAAAGGAAGATTTTTCATAATTGTTCAGGAAAACATTGTGGTCATTTAGCTGCAAGTCTGCATAAAAATTTACCAATTAAAAACTATCAACATAAAAATCATCCAATTCAAAAAGATTTAATTAAATTGATTGAAGACTTGTCAAAATACAAAATAAAAAACGTAGGGGTTGACGGATGTACTTTACCTAATCCATTAATTCCTTTAAAAAAATTTGCGCTCGCCGTGGCCCAATTAGCCGATTATAAAAAACTAAATGAAAATTCTAATATAACTCAAAGAATTTTCGATTCTTGTGTAAAATTTCCCGAAATTACGGGTGGTAGTAAAAGTATAAATTCTATTTTAACCAAACTCTCAAATGGAAAAACATTTGTTAAGAATGGGGCAGAGGGAATTTTTGTAGCTATGCTGCCTGAAAAAAAATCAGCTTTAGCTCTTAAAATTACTGACGGCGCTAGCAGAGCCGCTGAAGTAGCCATTGCAGGAATATTATCAGAGCTTAAAATAATCAATAATAACAAAATGAAAAAAAGATCTATCAAAAACTCCGCTAATCAAGTCATAGGCTCAATGAAATGGATAGGCTAAAATGAAAACAGGAATTATAACGACTGATACTTATTTAAATCACGATACAGGCCAAGGACATCCTGAAAGAGCGGATCGGGTAACCGTTGTTATCGATCATTTAAAAAAAGTTAAATCTAAAGATTTGATTTGGAAAAAACCAACAAAGTTTGATCTTAAATATTTGGAATTTGCACACGATAAAAATTACCTCAATAACGTAAAAGACTCTTTTCCAAAACAGGGTCTGAATTTCTTAGATGGAGATACCATTGTCTCACCCGGCAGCAAAGAGGCAACCAGGGATGCAGTAGGTTCAATTTTGACTGCTATTGATGGAGTGATGAAAAAAGATTTGGATAATGCCTTTTGCGCAGTAAGACCCCCAGGACACCATGCCGAAAAACAAAAAGCTATGGGTTTTTGTGTCTATAATAACGTAGCAGTTGGTGCTTATTATTTATTAGAAAAATATAAATTGAAGAAAGTTGCCATTATCGACTTTGATGTGCATCACGGTAATGGAACACAGAATATTTTTTACGATAATCAGAAGGTTTTATACATTTCTTCCCATCAATACCCCTATTACCCTGGATCTGGAGCAGCAAATGAAAAAGGAAATAAGAATAACATATTCAATGTTCCTTTAAATGCAGGCACCCAGTCTCATGAATTTTTAAACGCCTATGACAGTATTTTCAAAAAACTTAAGGAATTTAAGCCTGAGTTCGTTTTATTATCTGCAGGATTTGATGCTCATAAAGATGATCCTTTGGCTCAAATCAATTTAGAATCTAAAGATTATTATACTTTAACGAAAAGAATATTGGGCCTTGCAAAAGAGCTTTGTGGTGGAAAAGTCGTATCTATTTTAGAAGGTGGATACGATTTAAATGCTCTTAAAGAAAGCGTTGATTGCCACGTAAAATCTTTGATGGAATATCAATAAGAAATCGACTTCAAGTAAAGACCGCAAGCAGGAGCTGGAGGAGCACATCTTATGCGGTTTTTTGACTGAAATGAGCTTTTGAAATCACTCAATTTCCATTTGCCCTCACCCAAATACTTAATGCAACCCACCATAGATCTGACCTGCTGCTGTAAAAAAGACTTAGAAGTAAATGTCAGAATCAATTTATTTTTGTTTTTTTTGATTGAAGCTTTTTTTAAGGTTTTAACTGGTGATTTTGCTCCACATGATGAAGCACGAAAAGTCGAAAAATCATGAGTACCTATTAACAATTTGGCACCCTTTTTCATGGACTTTATATTTAACTTTTTGCGGATATGCCAAGCCTTATTTTTTTGTAAAGTCAAAGGCGATTGTCTATTAATAATAATATATTCATAAGTTCTTTTTTTTGCATCAAACCTTGAATGAAATTTTTTCTTAGTTTTTTTTATATCTAAAATCGTTACTGGATTCTTTCTCATATAATGATTGACACCCAATAAAAATTGGTCTTTTTTGATTTTTTTTTTCAAATCAAAATGAACTACTTGGGCCAGAGCATGCACCCCGGCATCTGTTCTTCCTGCGCCGATCACTGTGACTTTTTCTCTTGTAAATTGAAATATTGCTTTTTGAAATATTTCTTGTATTGAAAGGCCATTTTTCTGAAATTGCCAACCAACAAAATGGGTGCCATCATATTCAACTATTATTTTATACCTTTGCATCAGGTTAAGAGAGAATTTTGACTAATTTTTTTTCCCAGTAAAAAATCTTTAGTTGATTGTTTATTTTTTCCTTCACGTTGTATTTCCAATATTTGAATTGAATTGGATTGGCATGCTACGGTCAAATTTTCATCAAGAACAGTACCTGGTCTACCATTAAGTAGCAATTTTTTTGCTTTCCAAACTTTTATACGTTCTTTCTGAAATTCAAACCACGCTCCAGGATTGGGATTGAGGCCGTGAATATGAGCGACAATTTTATTCGCACTTGAATTCCAATCTATTTTAGCTTCTTTCTTGCTTATTTTTTTCGCGTACGTGGCTTCAGAATGCAATTGTTCTACAAATTTTGAATTACCTTTTTCTATTGTTTGCAAACATTCGATGAGTAAATTGGCTCCAATATCTGAGAGTTTTTTTTCTACCTCGCCATAAACTGAGTTAGAATTTAATTCTAATTCGCGCGAAGCCATTATCGGCCCACTATCTAATTTTTCTTGAATTTTCATAATGCTTATTCCTGTTTTTTTATCTCCATTCATGATGGAACGCTGAATGGGAGCTGCACCTCTCCATTTTGGTAACAATGATGCGTGTATATTTAAAAAACCTAGTTTTGTAGCCTCTAAGATATTTATAGGTATCAATTTTCCATAAGCAACAACCACACCTAGGTCTGCTGATAAATTCTTTATAAATTCGTACTCATTGTTATTTAGAGTTTCAGGACTTCTAAATGGTATATTTTTTTTTTCTGAAAAACTTTGTATTGGAGAAATATTAATTTTTTGACCTCTTTTTGATTTTTTTGGTGGCTGAGTATATATCATTGAAACTTCGTAATCTTGATCAATTAATGATTTAAGTGTAGGTACCGAGAACTCTGGTGTTCCCATAAAAATTATTTTAAGTGACATTAATTTTTTGAATTTAAATTACAATTCTATCTAATTGTTCTTTTTGTTTCGAAAGTTTTTTAACAATCATTGACTTTTTTAGTTTTGACAAATAATCAATAAATAAAATACCTTCCAAATGATCTATCTCATGCTGGATACAGGTTGCAAGCATACCTTCGGTCTCAAGTTCTTTGGGTTGTCCATGATAATCCAAATATTTTAAACTGCACTTATCAGATCTAGCAATTTCAGCAAACTGACCTGGTAGCGACAAACAACCTTCTTCATAAGTTGAGTTATTTGAAGATTTTTGAATTATTTCTGGATTTACGAAATACATCGGATTTTTAGGTCCATCTTTTTGGGCTATATCAAGAACAATCACTCTTTTAGGTACACCTATTTGAATCGCGGCCAAACCAATTCCTGGAGCGGCATACATCGTTTCCAACATATCGTCCATGAGTTTTTGTACATCAAAATCTACCGATTCTACTTTTAAAGATTTCTTTCTCAAAATCTCATTTGGCTCAATTAAAATTTTTCTCAAAGTCATATCAATACGAATAAATTATAAGATTATTTTAGTCAAGTAATCGAAGTTTTATAAACAAAGATGATTAGACTCTAACAGGAAGTGATTCGCTCAAAATTTTATTTCTTATTTCTATCAAATTCATTTTATTCAAAATTTTATTCAAAAAATATATTGTTTCAGGATCTAAATCTTGAATTTCATTATTTCCGATTATTTCAATAATATTGAGCATAATTAAACCTGTTTGGTTCTGGTTTAAGAGGTTTACCAAACTCTCTGGCATCTTCAATCCTAATGAAGAAAAATTGCTATTTTTTATATCTTCTGGCAAAGGAACTCCGGAAACGCCATCAACTCTAAGGGATTCTAAAACAGCAAAATCTTTTACTGAATAATAATATTTTTTATTCTTTTTTATTTTTTTATAAATTGTTTTGAAGTCCTTCTCTGTCCTACTAGTTTTTTCACTACCATCTAAGAAATGTTTTATAATTTTAGACCTATGTAAAATATCATTATTAAATCTAATTTGCTTTTCTGTTATTAGATCCTCATTTAAATTTGCCTCCACTAACTCATCGTAGTTTCTTGGAATTTTGTCGGGATCGATATTAGCTAAAATATTTTCTAATTCTTCAGCATAAACTTTGGATAAACCATCCTCTAAAAATAAATCTTTAAGCAAGAAAGCAAAATTAAGTTTTTTTTCGATATTATCGTTTAATAGTAAACTTTGATAAATTAAGGCTCTAGCCTTATAGTTTGGCAAAATCTTGTATACTTCAGATGCATTTAACAACTGATCAAAACTAAAATTTATTTTTTGATAAATCTTAAAAACTTCATCATTATCAAAAGAATCATCTGCTGCAGCATTTTCGTAAGTTAGTATTATCTCTTCGTTTGTAATATTATCCGTTTTTATAAGGTTGGCCGAAAAAAGGTAGCGCCAAATATATCTATCTGTTCTGTCGGTTGGTTCATATTCAAAATTATCACTTGTAATATGAGACAAATAAAAATTTAAGAGATTGTCATCTAATATTTCTTGATTTGTTTTATCCGTGAATCCTAACAAAAAATTTATTTTATTTTCAAAAAATTTATCTTTAAGTCCTCGTTCTTTTAATAGATCTAATATTAATTGCGCCTCTTCTTTGCGATCGTTATTGATTAAACAATAAATAATAAATTTATCTAAATAATCATTTTGAACACTTTTACTGATGAAACTCATGTCGTCACAAGCCGATCTTATATCCGTTCTTGAAAGATGTTCGTCCATCAAAATTCTTATTACCCTCGGTTCTTGTCCTGCTTCTGGATTTTTCTTTAGTAAAGCTTCCAAATCTTGAAATCTTTGATTTTCAATCAGCCAATCAATTTTTATTTTTAAGAATTCTTCTGAAGTTAAATTAATCCTTGGTGGATAAGCGTTAGTAAACAAAATTTGGAAAAGTAAATCCTGTGAAAATTTTGATAAATTTAATCTATTAATTCTTTCCAATATATTTGTAATGTCTTGTCCATCTGATTGTGACCACATGTTTATATTGAAATTATTTTCAATTGGATCAAACATACCAATTATAGTCTTGTCGGAATCATCAATTTGCTCTTCATCAATTTGCTCTGATACTTTATTTACATTTTCTAATAAAATTGGAGTTTTTATAATAGTATCCATCTCTTCATTGGTTTGTTCATTTTGATCTTGTTTATTTTCCCATATATCGATGGCTGTTGCTGCTAGAGCAGAGTTGAAAATTAGTAATGTAAAAAAAATTGTAAATTTTATTAATTTATTTAAGTGTAATAAGCTTATCATTGCTAATTTCTTGCTTAATAAGTTTATTTGGCACTGGCATTTCTAATTTGTCTAGAAAAAATATTGCCAAAAAGAAAATTAAACCAAACAAAACAATCTTGATTATAAATTTGCCTCTTAATATGCCTCTTGTGGTTTTGAATTGTAATCTGCGTTGCATAATTATTAAATTGTATTTAAACTGACAAATTAAGACAAAATTGTGAAGAATTAAATTTAAAATTTTCAGGATAGTAGTGAAAAAAAACCTTGTTTTATTAGGAATGATGGCTGTTGGGAAAACCACCCTGGGTAAGATTGTGGCAAAAATACAAGGACTAGAATTTATCGACATTGATACAAATATTGAAAAAAGGAATTCAATGTCAATTAATGAAATTTTTAATAAAAAAGGTGAAAAATTTTTTAGAACAGAGGAAGAAAAAGAAGTGCTAAATTCTCTAAAAAAAAAAAATTGTGTTATTGCTCTAGGCGGGGGAGCTTTTGTAAACAAAATAATTAGAGTAAATGTTTTGAAAGATGCTATATCTGTTTGGCTAGACGTTGATATAGATATTTTGAACAAAAGAGTAAAATGGAGTCAAAAAAGACCTTTATTACAAGAAAAAAACAACAAAAAAATATTAGAAAAATTATATGAAAAAAGGAAAGAATTTTACAAACAAGCAAATTACAAAATAGCGTGTAATAAACTAAATAAACAAGATGTTATAAAAAAAATAATAACTTTATATGCTAAACAATAAAATTATTATTAAAACCAAAAGTAAATCATACCCAATTTATTTTGGACATGGAGTTTTAAGTATAATAGGTAAGCTAATTAATAAAAATCTGCCCAATATAAAAAAAATTTGTATTGTTAGTGATAAAAAAATACCACAAATCTTGTTAAACCGACTATGCAAATATTTAAAAAAATACAATCTAAAAACTTATAGGTTGTCGGTAAATGAAAAAACAAAAAATTTTAAAGTTGTTAACAAAATAGTTGAAGATTTATTAGAAGATAATTTTAATAGATCTGATTGTGTAATTGCTTTTGGCGGTGGAATTTTGGGTGACTTGTCAGCTTTTATTTCAAATCTAACAAAAAGAGGAATTAAATTCATTAATATTCCCACAACACTTTTAGCGCAAGTTGATGCTTCGATCGGTGGAAAAGCTGGAATTAATTCTAGACAAGGAAAAAATCTTATAGGTACTTTTTATCAACCTGACTTTGTATTAACTGATATATCAATGCTTGATAGTTTGCCTCATAGAGAAATGATTTGCGGATATGGGGAAATATTAAAACATTCATTAATTTTAGATAGAAATTTTTTTTTATGGCTTGCTAAAAATGCAAAAAAAATAATACACCGTAAAAATAGTAAACTTTTAAAAAAAGCTATTATAAAAAGTTGTAAAATTAAATCTAAAATAGTTAAAAGAGATGAAAGGGAAAAAAATTTAAGAATGATATTAAATTTTGGTCATACTTTTGCACATGGATTCGAAGCAGCAAAAAATTACTCAAAAAAATTAAATCATGGCGAGGCAGTATTAATGGGTATGATGTGTGCTTGCCAACTATCTTTTCAAAAAAAACTTTTGCCATTAAAAGAGTTAATTTTAATAAAAAAACACTATCTTGATTTAAATTTACCAATGAATTTTAAAAAAAAATTTAACAATAGAGAAATTACTAAAATTATTTCTTTTATGAAAAAGGATAAAAAAAATCTAAGTGAAAAAATAAGTTTAATTCTTATAAAAAAAATTGGTAAAACATCCAAACAAAATAATTTTACTATCGACCCTAATGAACTTAAAAAGTTTTTAATAGGACAAAATATTTAATAATTCATTTTATTATTATTTCTAAAGCATGAATCTTGCTTTTAATTTCGTCGCTTAAAACTGAAAAAATAGTTTTATGTGCGTCAATTTTTTTCATATTTCTTAACTTTTTTGATTTTATTATAATTTTAAAATGGAATTTGTTGCTATCGAATGATTTGTGCTTTTTATGAAGATTTGAGTTATCAATTATCAATAGTTGCTCGGTTTTAATCTTATTATTAATTTTTGTTTTTATTTTTTCTAGTAAAGTGGTCATTTTACTTTTGAAATCCTAAAACATATAATAGTTATAAACAATGAAAAACATTTGTGAATGGAGTAATTGCAAAGAGGATGGCAAATTTAAAGCTCCAATAGAAAGAGATAATATTAGGAATTTTAAATTGCTTTGCAAGACTCATATAAAACTTTTTAATAAAAGTTGGAATTACTTTAATGGAATGTCTCAATATGAAATTGAAAGTTTTATAAAATCGGATCTTACTTGGCACCGTCCTACCCAAACATTCGGTTCGTCAGATAATTTTTTTAGCATACTGTGGAATAATGCTTTAAGTGATAAATTCAAAATTTTTGAAAATGATAATACGAGACACATTAATATTAGTAGAAAATTGTGTGAAAAAGACAAAGATGCCTTCAGAATTATGGATTTGAGATTCAATGATGACTGGTCGATTATACAAAAAAAATTCAAAACCCTTGTAAAAAAGTTTCACCCCGATAAACATTCTGGCAGTAAAAAACATGAAAACAAATTAAAAAAAATTACCCTAGCGTATAGTCACCTAAAAATGATAATGATGGAAAAATAATAACGATGATTAATTTAACAGAATTGACTCCGGATATTAAGGTTTCGATAAATCAAATTTTTGGAATAAATACTGATATGAAAATAGATGCTTTTTCAAAAAAAAATGAGTTTGTTCCTGAAATTGATAGTAACTACAAGTTTGACAGAGATACAACTCTAGCAATTATTTCCGGTTTTGCTTTTAACAAACGTGTTTTAATTCAAGGATATCACGGTACGGGAAAATCAACTCATATTGAACAGGTCGCCGCAAGATTGAATTGGCCTTGCTTCAGGGTAAACTTAGATAGCCATATAAGTCGTATAGACCTAATAGGTAAAGATGCAATTGTAATTAAAAAAGACAAACAAGTCACCGAGTTCAAAGAGGGTATACTTCCTTGGTCAATTCAGAATCCTGTCGCTTTGGTATTTGATGAATATGACGCTGGGCGCCCAGATGTGATGTTCGTTATACAAAGAGTACTTGAAAACGAAGGAAGTTTTACATTACTCGACAAGAATAAAGTTTTAAAACAACATCCTTTTTTTAGGTTATTCGCAACAACAAATACAATCGGTTTAGGAGATACGACAGGTTTGTATCAGGGAACTCAACAAATAAATCAAGGGCAAATGGATAGGTGGAATATTGTAACAACTTTAAATTATTTAAAATTTGACAAAGAATTAGAGATCATCCTCGCTAAAACCAATAACTTTAATAACAAAGAGGGAAAAGAAATTGTGTCAAATATGATCAAAGTTGCAGATTTAACCAGAAAAGGATTTGTTAATGGGGACATTTCCACAGTTATGAGTCCACGGACAATTTTGTTTTGGGCTGAAAATTCTGAAATATTTAAGGATATAGGTTACGCTTTTAGAGTAACGTTTCTTAATAAGTGTGATGACCTAGAAAAAAATATAATTGCTGAATACTACCAGAGATGTTTCGGTGAAGATCTGCCCGAATCATCAATAAATATCAAAATATAAGCTAATGAAATGGATGAAAAAGAACTTTTAAAAGAAAAATTCAAAGCTGCTGTTTCATCAGCAGTTAAAGTTATATCAGAAAAATTTGACATTGAAATTAAATTTAGTAACAACATTAATTCAAAAAAAGATTCGCTGACTTTACCCGAAGTTGCAAGTCTTAAAAAGCTAGAAGATTTCACAAATTTTAGAGCTTTTGCCGATTCTGAAGCTCTAAAATTAAAATATACAAATAGTAAGATCTTTAGTGAAAATGAACCTAAAGGAACAATAGCAAAAGCTTTATATTCTATCGCTGAAAAAATTAGGTATGAAAAAATAGGATCTGAAAAATTAAAAGGAGTCAAAAATAATATAATTCAATGCTATGAAAACAAATTTAAAGGTAGAAAAATTGATGAAATTAAAACAGAAGCAGATGTACCCATTGCAGAAGCTTTTGAACTATATTTAAGAAGTTATTTTTTTAATATAAAACAAAACACTACTACAAAAAAAGTTTTAAGTTATTGGAAAGATTTATTTGACAAAAAGCTTAAAAAAAATCTTAATGAATTAAATGGCTGTGTTGAAAATCAAGCTGAATTTAACCACATAATAGCTGAATTAATTGATAATCTTGAATTTAAAGATTCAGATTCCAAAGAAAAAGAAGAAAACGGAACTACAGAAGATAATCCTTTATCTGAAAACACTAATAATGAAAATAACTCAACGGATGAGGAGCAAAATCAACAAGCTGATGATGATTTAAGCGTTGCAGACAATGATATAGATTCTCTGATCGAAAATGATAGCTTGGATCAAAATGAAACAGATGAAGTCAAAGGAAATCCAAGTGCAATAAAAATAAGACAAAAAAATTTTTTAAAAAAAAAGTACAAAATTTTTACCAACGAGTATGATGAAATTACAGAAGCAAAAGATTTAGAAAATGAAAATGAAATTACAAGACTTAGAAAAAACCTTGATCAGCAACTCACAAATTTGCAAAATATAGTTACCAAACTAGCCAATAAACTACAAAGACAATTATTAGCTAAACAAAATAGATCTTGGGAATTTGATTTAGAAGAAGGTATGCTTGATTCTTCAAAACTATCAAGGGTGATTATCAATCCTTTGCATTCTCTGTCTTATAAAAATGAAAAAGAAACCGAATTTAAAGATACCGTAGTTACACTTTTGATAGACAATTCTGGCTCAATGAGAGGAAGACCTATATCTGTTGCAGCAATTTGTGCTGACATATTATCTAGAACATTGGAAAGATGTTCTGTCAAAGTAGAAATTTTAGGTTTTACAACAAAAAACTGGAAAGGTGGGAGAAGTAGAGAAAAATGGAACTTGAACAACAAACCTGCAAATCCGGGAAGATTAAATGACCTTAGACATATAATTTATAAATCTGCAGACGAGCCCTGGAGGCGATCAAAAAAAAATCTTGGATTAATGCTTAAGGAAGATTTGTTAAAAGAAAATATAGATGGAGAAGCACTTCTTTGGGCTTTTAAAAGAATTACAAAAAGAAAAGAAGAAAGAAAAATATTAATGATTATTTCAGATGGAGCTCCAGTGGATGATTCTACTCTATCTGTAAATTCTGGGGATTATTTAGAAAAACACCTCAAACAAACCGTTAAATGGATTGAAGACAATTCAAATGTTGAGATTCTTGCAGTTGGTATAGGCCATGACGTAACTAGATACTACAAAAAAGCTATAAAAATTGCCGACGCTCAAGAGCTTGGAGATGTGATGATTAACCAACTAACAAAACTTTTTTCTGAAAAAACAAGAGTTACTGTACACTAATTTTATTATCAACTTCTGAAATTTCTCGAATGTGAGAAAGTAATAGCCTGAAAGGAACTAGTGCAATTAGCGTAACAAAAATTTTTACAGATAAGTCGCCAAAAGATAGGGTTATCCAGTTCATCTCGGTTCCATAAAAAGAAATTGAAAAGAATAAAAAGGTATCAATGATCGAACCAACCAATGATGATGTCAAGGGGGCAATAAACCATGTTTTTTTTCTTAATCTGTCAAAAATATGCACATCTATTAATTGGGCTACTAAAAATGCAGTTCCAGATCCAATTGCAATTCTGATTGATATCATTTCCGAATAATTTGTTGAAAAATAAAATGTTAAAAATACCCCTAATGCAAAACCCAAATATACAATTTTTTTTGCAATCTTCCTTCCGTATCTTCTATTTGATAGATCGGTTATCAAAAATGCTATCGGATAGCTAAAAGCACCATATGTTAATAAATTCTCTAAATTAAAATATCTTATAGGAAATTGGACAAGGTAATTAGACAAAGCAACAACCGAAGCCATCAACAATGCTAATAACAAAAATAGTTGATTTTCAATCTTAATCATTAATGGCTAAGATTTTATCATTATTTTTTTTTTCAATTTTTTTGCTTTTGGAGATAGCTTGTATGATTTAACGTCCCTCAAATAAAAATCTATCCCACCTTTGTAATCTACTGATCTTAGTGCCGAATTGCTAACGTTTAGCCTAATGTTTCTCTTAAGCATATCACTTTTAAAAGTAACATTTTTTAAATTAGGAAAGAACTTTCTTTTTAATTTATTGTTTGCGTGGCTTACTTTGTGACCTTTCAATGGAGATTTGCCTGTGAGTTCACATTTTCTTGACATATTTAATTTTCCTAGGAAGTGTATAGATGCAGACAATAATATGGTCAAGATAATATATTAAAATATTGACAAGTTTAATATCGAGGAATAGGTATATTTTGATATTAGCAAATGGAATTATACTTACCCATCGTTGGAGTTCAAATAAATGTATTATTAATACTTTTCGTAAGTTTTATAATAGGTTTTTTATCTGGATTGTTTGGCGTGGGAGGTGGTTTTTTAATGACTCCATTTTTAATATTTATGGGAATACCTCCAGCTTATGCTATTGCAAATGAAGCTAACAACATTTTGGCCTCATCAAGTTCTGTTACTTTAACTCATTGGTTTAAGAAAACCATGGATCTTAAAATAGGTTGGATGATAATCGGAGGGGGTTTGATTGGAACCGCTTTTGGAATGTTAACTTTCGGATATTTTAAGGGCATAAATAAAATAGATATAGTTATCACATTAGCCTATATGTACGTTCTTGCCATCGTGGGAAGTTTTATGCTTAGAGATGGCATTATGGAAATTGATAGAATTAAAAAAAAGGTAATAATTAAAAAAAAACTACACACTCATTACTGGATTCATGGATTACCTTTTAGAACGAGATTTAAAACATCTAAAGTATATGAAAGCGCTTTGGTTCCAATTATCTTAGGTATAATTGTTGGTTTCATCGCTGCAATCATGGGTGTTGGTGGTGCGTTTTTAATGGTACCAGCAATGATATATTTAATTGGCATGCCGACAAAATTGGTGCCGGGCACTTCTTTGTTTGTGACAATATTTGTAACGGGATTTGTTGTTGTCTCGCATGCTTTTACTTACAATACAATTGATTTAGTTCTTGTTTTAATATTAATCACAGGTTCTATAGCTGGAGTACATTCAGGCCAAAAAATTGGTCAAAGACTCCAAGGATCAGAATTAAAAACATTACTAGCATTACTTATGCTTTCAATAGGAGTTCTGATGGCATATGACACATTTTTTAGAAATGGAACCCCAAGTATCAGAATTCCAACTGATAAAATTGTTGAGATAAGTGAATTTGGAAACACAATTTTTAATTTATCAATTAATTATCCAGTTGTTTATGGAATTTCATCTATCTTCTTAGCTCTAGTCTCTGGAGTAACGATATCTTTTATAAGAAGACAAATAAGCAGATGGAAATCTGAACGAGCGCAGAAGCCAGCAATGTACTAATGACTACAACGTTGTCTATAGCTTTTGTAGCTGGATTAGTTAGTTTTTTATCACCATGTGTTCTTCCATTAATTCCTGGATACATTTCTTATATTTCAGGAACATCATTTGACAAAATAAACGATAAAAAAAGAAATTTAGTAGTTATTAAAACTATTTTTTTCACCTTGGGTTTTTCTTTTGTTTTTATAGCTTTGGGTTCAACTGCTTCTTTTATCGGAAAATTTTTTTTGGCTAACTCAAATATTTTCAGAGTCATAGCTGGAATTATAATAGTATTGTTTTCTATTCAACTAATCGGCATTTTTAATTTTAATTTTATGAACAAAGACATAAGAATTTTTACTAAGCAATATAGCAACAACTTGGCATTTCCACTACTTGTTGGAACGGCTTTTGGTTTCGGCTGGACACCCTGCATTGGGCCTATTCTTGGATCAATTATAACATTGGCTGCATTAGAAGAAAACATTAGCAAAGGCATTTTGTTATTATCATTTTACTCTTTAGGTTTGGCTATACCTTTTATTATCTCTGGGGTTTTGATTGATAAATTTTTATTATTTTCTAAAAGCTTTAGAAAATATTTATCAAATATAACTAAGGTAGCTGGTGTCATTTTATTATTGACTGGGATAGCTATTTTAACTGATCAATTGCAAACTCTAGGATTTTTTATACTGGAACTTTTCCCTGCGCTTGAAAATATTGGTTAGTTATATACCTTTACCAATAGCATCTTTTATATTCTTTATTCCTTCATATTTTAAAATTTGTATTAATTCTTTTTTTATATCTTTTGCTGCAGAAGGCCCCCTGTAAACGAAGCCAGTATAGAGTTGCAATAATGATGCTCCAGCAATAATTTTTTCGTAGGCAGATTTCCCTGAGTTAACTCCACCAACACCAATAATGGGAATTTTGCTATCCAGTTCCTTGTAAAACTTCTTAATCATATTGGTTGATATTTGATGTAAAGGATCCCCTGAAAGCCCACCTTCTTCCTCCTTAAATTCACTTGTCAACTTATCTCTATTACCATTTGTAGTATTTGTAAGTATAATTGCAGAAATATTATTTTTTTTTGCAGCATCTGAAATTTCTGGAATGTGACTATTGTTAATATCCGGTGAAATTTTTAGTAATAAAGGAATGTTGGCTGCATTGTCTTTTTTTATTTTATTAAGAGCAGCAATAAGATCTATAAGTTTTTCTTGATCATGGAAATCTCTCAAACCTTCTGTATTTGGTGAAGAAATATTTATAGTAATATAATCTGCTATATCAAAAAAATTTTTTAATCCCAAACAAAAATCATTTTTTTGATCTTTAGTTTCTTTGTTTGGTCCAATATTAACTCCTAATATACCTTTCTTCCTATCTGACTTAATTCTAGCTTTTATTATTTTCATCCCATCATTATTAAATCCTAACCTATTGATTAAAGCGTGATCACCTTCAAGTCTAAATATTCTTGGCTTTGGATTGCCAAATTGCTTTGATGGAGTAACCGTTCCAATTTCCACAAATCCAAATCCTAGTTTTAATAGTGAATTATATGCCTCTGCACTTTTGTCAAAGCCTGCTGCAAGGCCGATGGGATTGGGAAAATTTTTTCCTAGTAATTGAATATTTAACATTTGCTCATCTTCAACCTCAAACATTTTGCTAGGAAAAGGGTTAAACTTAAGTGACTTAATAGCTAAATCATGAGCGGTTTCTGGATCTAGGTTAAATAAAAAAGGCCTTAAGACAGAAAACATTATTTAATATATTTATTAATCAGTTCTATACTTTCTTTTATACCAAAAAAACTTATAAAAAATCCCATTCTTGGACCATCCTGATCTCCAAAAATTATTTCGTAAATTGCTTTAAACCATTCTCTTAAATTCTCTTTATATCCATTATCTTTGCCTACTGAATAAACTATTGTTTGTATAGCCTCAGGGTCCATTTGATCTTTACAATCTCTTAATCTTTTAATTAAGTCTTGAAGTGCTTTTTTTTCCTTTTCATTGGGTTTTCTATATTTTTTGTTTGGCTTAACTATGTCTGTAAAATATTTTAAAGCATATTCAATTAAACGGTCTAAAATCGGATGATCCAAAACTTTAATATCTTTTTTATATTTTATTATAAATTTCCATAAGACATCTTTATTTGTTGCATTGCTTGTTCCAACTAAATTTAATAAAACTGAAAATGGCATAATTGATTTTTCTTTTGGAGGATTTCCATTATGAACATGCCAAACTGGATTAAGCAGTCTATGTTTTGCGTCTTGCTCACTAAATTTATCAATACAGATTAAATATTCGTCAACAGCTTTGGGAACGACATCCGCATATAATTTTTTTGCTCTTTTGGGGTTTTGGTACATATATAAAGATAAACTTTCAGGCGAAGCATATTTTAACCACTGTTCAATAGTTATTCCATTTCCTTTAGACTTAGAAATTTTTTCACCTTTTTCGTCCAAAAACATTTCGTATGCAAATCCATTTGGACTTTTTTTTCCAAGCGTTTTGCAAATTTTACTAGAAAGAACTGCGCTCTCAATCAAATCTTTTCCATACATTTCGTAATCAATATCAAAAGCATACCATCTCATTGCCCAATCTACTTTCCATTGCAATTTACATTTTCCATTTATAACCTCTGTCTCTACTTTTTTATCACCATTTTGATAAATAATTTTTCCTTCCTTTTTTTTAATTTCAATAATAGGAACTTCTAAGACTTTTCCAGTTTCTAGGCATATTGGCAAAAAAGGACTATAAGTTTTTTGCCTTTCCTTGCCTAACGTGGGAAGAACAATCTCTTTAATATCTTCATATTTTTCTAAAACTAAAAGTAACGCAGTATTAAATAATCCTTTTTTATATGTTTCTGTTGAACTTTTAAAAGTATAATTAAATTTAAATTTATCTAAAAATTTTTTTAACATCTCGTTATTGTGTTCACCGAAACTTTTATACTTGTTAAAGGGGTCGGGAACACTAGTAAGTGGTTTGTGTAAATTTTTTTCTAAAATTTCCTTGTTCGGAATATTGTCTGGTATCTTTCTCAGCCCATCCATATCGTCAGAAAATGTTATAATTTCTGTTGGAACGTCAATTAGTTGCTTGATGGCATTTACCATCATTGTAGTTCTTGCCACTTCTGCAAAGGTTCCAATGTGAGGTAAGCCACTTGGGCCATAGCCTGTTTGTAAAGTAATTTTTCCTTTTTTTTCGTAGATCTTTTGTCTTTCTTTAACCAGCTTTCTTGCCTCAACAAATGGCCAAGAGCTTGTGGCTTGAATTATTGAATTATCAATCACGATATAAAAGATTTATTAAATTTTTTAAGCAAAATACAGGAATAATAAGGTCTTATTATGTTGAATTTCAAATATTATTGAATAACCTCCCACTTCAAAAATGAATAATAACAAAACCGTTTTTTTTGCAATTGGCATACTGCTAATCATATTAGGCTTATTTATGCTTATACCGTTTTTTGTCCAGTGGATATATGGTGAAAATAGTGAGACTTTTTTATCATCTGCCTCGGTAACAGTATTCATAGGAATACTTCTCGTACTTACCAATCAAGAAAAAAATAAAAAATTGAATCTGCAACAAGCTTTTCTTCTCACAACTTTATCTTGGCTAGGTATTGCCATTTTTGGCAGTTTGCCATTTTTATTATCTAATCTTAACTTATCATTTGTTGACGCTTTTTTTGAAAGTATGTCTGGAATAACGACAACTGGTTCAACTATTATAGTCAATTTAGATAACTCTCCTAGAGACATTCTAATGTGGAGAGCGATTATGCAATGGCTTGGTGGTATTGGAGTCATCGTTATGGCAATTACGGTACTTCCTTTGTTAAATATTGGTGGTATGCAATTATTTAGAATGGAAAGTTCTGATACTACTGAAAAAATTTTGCCAAAGGCTCGTGAAGTAACCTTAATAATTTCATCAATTTATCTTGTATTAACCTTCGCTTGTGGAATTACTTATTGGTTATTCGGAATGAATATTTTTGATAGCATCGCTCACTCCATGACAACAATTGCAACTGGAGGATTTTCTACCCACAGTAGCTCATTTGGTTATTTTCAAAATCCAAAAATTGAAATTGTTGCAATAATTTTCATTATATTAGGAAGTCTGCCTTTCATTGCCTATTTAAAATTTATAAAAGGTGACAAAAAAATATTTTTTAAAGATGTTCAGATCAAAGGGTTGATTTATATTTTGATTATTTCTGTTTTATTAATGTTCTTGTATTTGTTGATTGGCAACAATGAATATAGTTTTATAGAAAATTTAAGAATATCAGCTTTTAATATTGTCTCAATTTTGTCAGGAACGGGTTACGTAACATCAGATTTTAGTTTGTGGGGTAAATTCCCGTTGATTTTTTTCCTCTTTTTAATGTTTGTTGGGGGATGTGCTGGATCAACAACTTGTGGAATTAAAATATTTAGATTTCAAATGCTTGGTCTTTTCATATCAAATCAAATTAAAAAACTGGTTTATCCACATGGAGTATTTTCTATAAAGTATAACAATGAAAAAATTAGTAATTCTTTTATATATTCAATAATAGCATTTGTTTTTCTTTATTTATTAATCTTTTTTATTTTAACAGTATTATTATCCTTAAATGGCTTGGATTTTATTACAGCTCTATCTGGCTCTGCTTCGGCTATATCAAATGTTGGTCCGGGCTTGGGAGAAATTATTGGTCCTAATGGAAATTATAGTGATTTACCTAATTTTTCTAAATTAAGTTTGTCTTTGGGAATGTTGCTTGGTAGGTTAGAACTGTTTGCGGTTTTAGTTTTATTTTTTCCTTCATTTTGGAAAAATTAGGTTTTTTTGATGTTTTATGAAAATAGTTAAAAAACAAACATTATCAGAAACATTTTCTATTTATTTAGATAGAAGAATGATTCGTATCCTTTTGCTTGGAATTATAAGTGGTTTTCCTTGGGTACTTATTGGAAGTAGTTTGAGCCTTTGGCTTAAGGAAGATGGTCTTAGTCGCAGTACAATTGGTTGGGCTGGTCTGATATTTGGTGTTTATGCTATTAATTATTTATGGGCACCAATAATTGATAGAATACGTATTCCATGGTTAACCAATAAAATTGGCCACCGTCGTGGTTGGATTGTAACCATGCAATTATTTATTCTAATTAGTTTAGTTTGTTGGAGTGCAATTGATCCAAGTGCAAATCTCTGGGCGGTGATTGCGATTGGTTTAGTTATTGCTATTGCTTCCGCAACCCAAGACATAACTGTAGATGCATTAAGAATTGAACAAATTGGAGAAAATGAAGGAACATCTATGCAGGCGGGTGCCGCTATGGCAGTCGTTGGATGGTGGACCGGATATAAATTAGGTGGAGTTGTTGCACTAAATGCAGCGGAATATTTTCAAAAGGCAGGAATTGAAAACTATTGGCAAACTACTTTTTTGGTTCTTGGATTAATTGTCATTGCTTGCAACATCGGTTTGATGTTTGTGCATGAACCCCAGCCTACTGAAAGGCAAGTGGCACAGAGACAAACTGATCAAATGATAGAAAAAAAGCTAGGAACTTCCAACTTTATAACAAAAATAATTGCTTGGATTAGTGGAGCAATTGCTGGTCCCGTAATAAGCTTTTTCAAACGTAATGGTTTTGCCATCGCTTTAGGTATTCTTGGATTTGTTTTTCTATTTAAAATAGGTGAAGCTTTTCTTGGACGTATGTCCATTGTCTTTTACAAAGAGATAGGATTTTCTAAAGGTGATATTGCTCTTTATTCTAAAGGTATAGGTTGGATTACCACAGTCGTATTTACACTTATTGGAGGTCTGTTTGCAATACGTTCTGGAGTAATAAAAGCTATGTTTGTCTCAGGAATATTGATGGCAGCTACAAATCTTTTGTTTGCTGCCCTTGCTTGGTCAGGAAAATCCGAATTACTTTTTGCGTTTGCGGTATTACTGGATGATATTGCCGCAGCATTTGCAACGGTCGCTTTTGTTGCTTTCATCTCACTTTTAGTAGATAGAACTTACACAGCAACTCAATATGCTTTGCTCGCTTCAATAGGAACTCTTGGCCGAACAACATTAGCAGCTTCTTCAGGAGAATTGGTTGATTGGTTAAATGGTGATTGGGGTACATTTTTTGTAATAACTACACTAATGGTAATACCTTCTTTGGTTTGTCTGTGGTTTATTAGAAATAAACTTAAATTGCAGTGAGAAGTTACACCTCTGTTATAAACGTCCATAAAAAGAATAACGTTAGATCAAGAGTTGTTACACAGCTCTTATATGGTGATACTTTTAAAAAATTAAAAAAGGCTAAAAAGTGGATAAAAATTAAAAATGATAAAGATAATTACAAAGGATATATAAAAAATAAATCATTCCTACATAATCAAAAAAATACACATAAAATTTGTTGTGTATCCGCAACACTCTACTCAAAACCGAGCATTAAATACAAAATCAAAAAAAAACTTAGTTTTGGATCGAAAATAAAAGTTTTGGAAAAAAAAGATAAATTCTATAAATTTGATCATTTTTGGATCAAAAAAAATGATTTGGAAAAGATAAATTTAATAAGAAAAGATCCTTTTCGTAATATAAAAAAATTCGTTAATACAAAGTATAAATGGGGAGGCAAGCATTTTGGTGGAGTTGATTGTTCGGGGTTAATTCAACTATTTCTTAACTATAATAATAAATTCTGCCCAAGAGATACCAAAGATCAAATTAAATATTTTAAAAAAAAAATTAAACTAAACAATATGAGAAAAAACGACTTAATTTTTTGGAAGGGGCATGTAGCTGTAGTTATTTCGAAGAGCGAGTTAATCCACGCATATGGACCACTAAAAAAAGTTGTCGTTATGCCTATTAAAACAACAATTGATAAAATTTATAAAACGGCAAATCTAAAAATAATTGGAATTAGAAGAGTTGGCTAACATAATTAAAAATGATAAGCTCCAGTACTTGGAATAAATTACAAATTAAATTTATATAAAAAAAAGAGAGGAAGTAAAAATATATGATTTGGGCAGTTGTAGCGGTGGCCGTCGTAGCAATCTGGTGGACACAACATTAACCGTTTCAACCACACAAAACGGTATAATCAGAAACCGTATATCTTTTAAACAGTGAAATTATACGGCCGGTGTTACCTGACCAAATGTTCGTCATGTTAACACCGACCACTAAGTTTATTTATATAAAAAAACCACTTACTGCGTTGTTGTCCAGTACAAGTATGCAACAACAGCAACTGCTATTACCCATTCCATAAATTACTCCTTTGATTAAGTTTAACTAAAAAACGGTAACTAAATTATATACAAAAAAAAATCGTATTAAAAATAGTTAATAACTAAAATAGCGATGGAAGTGCAAAAATCAAGTACTCAAAAATGCATACACAGCACACAACCGCCTCCCGCTTACACCATATTGAACGTGTAGACGGGGGGGTTAATTTTTTATCAGTCGATTTATCAACTACTGTTGATTTAACCAATAAAGTGCTAAAAATAATCCTGCTAAAACTAACATTTTTTCTCTCCCTTTGGTTTGCGTTCTTTATTAACTTTTTGATTTAAGTCTTTTTTAAATCACAATCGAGACGTACATTAAGTTATGCCACACAAAAATCAACCATTTGTTTAATAGTTCAAACAAATCTTTAATCTATTAACTATCACTTAACCTTGAATTTTTATTTAACAATCCTGAAAAAGAACACACACTCTTTAATGCGTGTAATATCTGAATTTCAAAATAAAAACACAAGACGCCGTGCCAACCCTCATCTCACACTTCAATTTCAAAGTGTACAACGAGGGTTATGCTGGATAACTCCACTTAACCCAATAATGATTTATTGATTTTGGAAGTACCACACTAAGGCAACTAATACTGCTAATTCTACCCACATGATATTTTTCCTTTCAGATTAATTAATCGAATACTAATTATTTATAAGACACATAAATAATTTTTATATTAAAATCAACATATAGTTTATATGTTAAGAAGATAAGTTGGGCTATATTTGCAGTAGAATATAGCTAAAATCATAGAGTTTTGATATAAATTAAAGAGGAAAATATTTTCTTAACCAGGTTCTAGAGATCCTGTAGGGTCATTACAAACAATTATGTGTAGTGTGGTTTTGTGATAAAAAAAATTTTATTTATATTTTTTTTGAGTTCAATATTTTGTGGCATAGGTTTTGCCGAATCCTATTATTTTAAAGAATGTCAACTAAGTGAAAATGCATATGGGGATTATTTAATAGATTTTGAAAAAAATGAAATAAAAGTAAACTTAAAAACAACAGGTGGAACCTCTAAAGAATTAACGGATGAGATAGAATTAATTACAAAAAATCAAGTCGTTAGCAAAAAAATACAAAATAAAAAAAACAAAGATTTTTACCTACAATATCAATTAAAAGCTGATTCTAAAACAATAATCAGACAGTATTATAAAAAAGAAAGTGGAATGGATCTTTTTAGACCTTTTGGCCAAAAAAAAGAAAATTATTGTGCAAACGTAAAAGCTGATTGGAACAAGGATAAAGTTGAAAAAAAGGAAGTTAACGAAGATCAAGAAAAAATAACTAAAGAACAAGATCAGATATCAAAGAAGCAAAGTTCAATTCCCAAGTGTCAAGGAAATGATCGCAGTCAATGGTCAAATTGTAAAGGCATATATAAGAATAAAATTGGACACTTGTTTATTGGACAATTTAATGATGGAAAAATTCTAGAAGGAAATGCCACTTATGCTGGTGGATCAAAATATGTAGGTCGGTTTAAAGATTATAAACCTCATGGAAAAGGAATTTTTACTTATTCTGATGGATCAAATTATCATGGAGAATTTAAAGAAGGAAAAAATCATGGAAGTGGAGTTAAAACTTGGAAAGATGGCAAAAAATATTCTGGACAGTTTAAAGACGATAAACTTCATGGAGAGGGAACTCTTACATATCCTGATGGTTCAAAATATGTAGGTAAGTTTAAGGATGGCAAACGACATGGACAGGGGATTTTGACATATTCTGATGGACAAGCATTTAGAGGTCAGTTTGTAAATGGGTTTGAACATGGAACAGGAACCTGTACAGATAAAAACGGAACGAAAACCGAATGTAAAGTATTAGAAAAGCTTAACACTAAAGATTCTGCAGGAAAGAATAGACGCAAAATTTCTATTGAAGCAAGAAAATGGGTTGTGCTTGCCGAATATGAATTATCAAAAGGCAAAGCAAGAAAAATTGTGATAAAACTGGAAAATTCGTTCAAAAGAAAAGCTTCTGTACTTTGCTCTTCTTATGGAAATTTTGAAATATTGGAGAAGAAAATAGAAATTTTAGAAATTGATGAAATCCCAGCATTTGGCATCGAGCCTAAAGCTAAACTCGGAATTTCCGGCACTGTTGAGTGCAGATAGACAAATTCACACACAGGAACGTGTGCTGCTCAAAAAATCAGCTCAATCACCAAATCAAGCCTAATCCTTAACAGACTATTAAAATATACTTTTTATGAATTTTTCTAAATTACTGTACCAGTTGCAATAAAAAATACTAATAAAATTACAATAGCTGTCATAAATCCATCTCTTTTTTCAACTAACTAAAAGTACTTTCAACAACCACAACTCCTCCCGTATACTCATTATTTAGTGAGCATAACGGTAGGAGTTAAATCTAATAATCTTGTAATAATCAAACAACTACTGGTTCGTATACCACCAGTACGCCACTGCTACTGCTGCAATTGCCCACCACATAGATTCTCCTCCTGTTAAATTGTTTATTGATTCGTACCTATGCGACTAGAATAGAATATTGCACATTAAAATCAACCGATAAATAAATGGCGGAGAGAGTGGGATTCGAACCCACGATACCTTTAACAGTATACAAGCTTTCCAAGCCTGCGCCTTAAACCGCTCGGCCATCTCTCCGTTTAAGCATCCTTATTTATTTTCAAAACTCCGATAAAAGCTTCTTGAGGAATTTCAACTTTTCCAAATTGTTTAGATCTCGATTTTCCCTTTTTTTGTTTGTCTAAAAGTTTTCTTTTTCTATCTCGTGCACCGCCTCCATGAATTTTGCTAAGCACATCTTTTCTAAATCCTTTGATAGTTTCACGTGCTATTATTTTGCCACCAATAGCAGCTTGGATAGGAATTTGAAAATTATGTCTTGGAATTAGTTTTTTTAATTTTTCACAAACCAACCTTCCTTGAGTATGAGCAAAATCTTTATGAATAATCATTGATAGGGAATCAACAAACTCAGCATTTACTAAAATTCCCATCTTAACCAAATTGCCTTCTTTATAATCTGTAATTTCATAATCGAAACTAGCATAACCGCTTGAAATAGATTTAAGACGATCGTAAAAATCGAAGACAACCTCATTTAAAGGTAATTCATAAATTAATACTGCACGATTACCTGAGTAAGTTATATTATTTTGTTTTCCCCTTTTGTCTTGACAAATTTTTATAATTGCTCCCAGGTAATCATCTGGCGTAATAATTGTAGCTTTAATCCAAGGTTCTTCTATAGATGCAATTTGAGTTAGATTAGGCATGTCTGTTGGATTTTGCAACTCTTCGATGGAGCCATCTATTTTATTTAATTTATATATTACTCCTGGAGTTGTAGTAATTAAATTAACATCAAATTCTCTTTCTAATCTTTGGGTTATAATTTCCAAGTGAAGCAATCCTAAAAACCCACATCTGAAACCGAGGCCAAGTGCACTTGAAGATTCTGGTTCGTAAGAAAAACTTGAATCGTTTAACTTCAATTTTGCTAATCCATCTTTCATTTTTTGATATTCTGAATTATCAACAGGAAATATGCCACAAAATACAACAGGCTTACTTGGTTTAAATCCCGACAAAGGTCTGTCTATGGGATCAGATGGATCACATATTGTATCGCCTACTTTTGTGTCAGACAAATTTTTTATTCCAGTAATGATAAAACCAATTTCCCCGGATGAAATCTTATCAACATTTTTTGGTTTGGGTGTAAATACACCGACTTTTTCTACAATATATTTGTTGTTATTTGACATCATTTTAACTTGCATTCCTCTTTCTAAACTTCCGTCAATTACCCTAACCAAAATAACAACTCCTAAATAACTATCATACCAACTATCTACTAGTAGTGATTTTAATGGACCTTTGACATTTCCCTTGGGAGAAGGCAAAATTTTAATTATTGATTCTAAAATCTCTTCAACTCCTTCACCGGTTTTACCTGAACAATTAATCGAATATTTAGTATCAATTCCAATTACATCTTCTATTTGTTTTTTAACTTTTTCCGTATCTGAGGCCGGCAAATCAATTTTGTTTAAAATTGGTATAATTTCATGATTGTTGTTTAGAGCTTGATAAACATTTGCTAAAGTTTGAGCTTCTACACCTTGTGAACTATCAACAATTAAGATTGATCCCTCACATGCAGATAATGATCTGCTCACTTCATAACTAAAATCTACGTGGCCTGGGGTATCAATAATATTTAAAACATAGTCTTTTCCATCTTTAGCCTTATAATTTAAACGTACAGTTTGAGCCTTTATAGTAATTCCTCTTTCTCTCTCAATATCCATTGAATCAAGAACTTGCTCTTTCATTTCTCTATCAGTTAGACCTCCACATTTATGTATCAATCTATCTGCTAAAGTAGACTTACCGTGATCGATGTGTGCAATTATTGAAAAATTGCGAATAGCTTCATTCGTTGACATTAGGATCTTAGTGTTGCGCCTGTTGTTTCTTGGACTGTTGATATAATTTTCGTACTTATTTGATCGATATCTTTCTCACTCAAAGTTTTGTCTTTAGGTTCTAAAGTTACATTAAAAGCAATAGATTTTTTTCCAGAAATAATATTACTCCCTTGATAAACATCAAAAATTTTTACATCTTTAATTAATTCTTTATCAATTTTTTTAACCAAACCAATAATTTCACCGGAGCTATATTTTTCATCAATAACAAAAGCAAAATCCCTAATTACTTTTTGGTAGTCAGAAACAACAAATTGAGGTTTTGCTTCTCTTATTTTCTTTCTTAACTCGGGTATATTGTCCAAAAATATTTCAAAACCTAAAACGTTATCAGTTCTTAGATCTAACTTTTTAATAATAGATGGATGAATTTCCCCAAAATATGCTAGTTCCGGACCGTTAGATGAACCCAATGATATGAGACCAGATCTTCCTGGATGATACCATTTTTTTGTTTTATTGCTCACCGTTACCTTAGAACTGTCAATACCAACTTCATTTAAAGTTCTTAGAGCATCATTTTTTACGTCAAAAACATCAAAATTTCTTTCCTTTTCTATCCAATTTTTTCTGGAATATTTTCCTGTTTTAATTGCACCAATCATTGCTAATTGTTCTCCAGGCTTGCTACCTTTAAAAACCGGTCCTATTTCAAACAACATTAGATCTTCAAAATTTCTATGAATATTTTTTTTAGCACTAATAATTAAATTTGAATAAAGAGATGATCTTAGAACATCTAAATCAGAAGAAATTGGATTAGATAATTTAATTTCACTTTTTAATTCTGAAAACAAAGTATCTGTTTTTGAATCTGTAAATGACCAGGTAATCGCTTCGGTATAACCCTTTGAAGCTACTGATCTTTGGGCAAAATGAAAAAGCTTTTGCCTATAATTCAAGGTGTCTTTAATATTTTCTTTTTCTGGGTCTATTAAAGGCACTTTGTTGTAACCTTTAATTCTTGTTAACTCCTCTATAAGGTCTATATCTTCCTTAATATCTGGTCTCCAAGTAGGTGGCAAAACCTTCATTTTTTTTCCACTCATTCTTAAAGAACATCCTAACGAGGATAAAATTTTTTTGATTTCTGCGTTTGTAATTGAAAATCCAATAACTTTTGAAAACTTTTCAGGTTCTAAATCGATTACTTTTCTTTCATCTTTTATTTTTCCTGCAATTGAAAGCTTGCTTGCCTTGCCGCCACACAAGTCCAGTATCATGCACATTCCTAGTTCTAAACCTAGTTTTATAGAATCGGGATCTATGCCTCTTTCAAACCTATATTTCGCATCAGTATCAATATTTAATACTTTGGCAGTTTTTCTGATTAGTGATGGAAAAAAGTATGCAGATTCCAATAATACATTTTTTGTAGAAAATTCTGTGCCAGATCTAGTTCCTCCAATAATTCCCCCAAGACCTAAAACACCTGATTTGTCACTTATTGTGCACATATTGTTTTGAAGTACATATTTTTTATTATCTAAAGCTTCAAAAGACTCTCCTTTTTTTGAGTTTCTAACAATAATTTCTTGATCAATCTTATCAGCATCATAAGCATGCAAAGGTCTATTTAAATCAAACATTACATAATTGGTTGCATCTACAATTGCAGAAATAGGTTTCAGACCTAAAGATGTAATCCTTTTTTTAAGCCAATCCGGACTTTCTTTATTTTGAACATTTTTAATATATACGCTTCCAAAAACACTACAACCCTGACCTTTTTCTTTTTTTATTGAAACTTTAATTGGGTTTTTGAATTTTTGATTTATTTTAATTGAAGGTTGTTTTTTTAACTGACCTAAGCCAGAGGATGCCAAATCTCTGGCAATACCTCTAACGCCCAAACAGTCAGGTCTATTCGGAGTAATAGCAATATCCATGGTTTTTTCCCCAGTGTTTTTAAAATATTTTTCTCCGATATTTTTTTCTTTTTTATTTAATTCAACAATTCCTTCTTTATCTGAAGATTCTTCAAGTTCATAACCTGAGCAAAGCATTCCATGAGATTCTATTTCTCTTATTTTAGCTATTTTCAATTTCATATTGGTTTTTGGAATAACTGTACCAGGAGGAGCATAGACCGCGAATAGTCCATCTCTAGCATTTTGAGCTCCACAAACAACTTTGACTAAGTTTCCAGAACCTATATCAACATCACAAAGCTTTAGTTTGTCTGCATTAGGATGTTTTTGAGATTTTACTATTTTACAAACAACAAAATTATCTAAATTATCATTTGATGATTTTATATTCTCTACCTCCAGCCCAATTTCAGTTAAACGTTCTGCTACTTGATTTAAGTTTGCTTTAGTAGTTAGATGATTTTTTAGCCATAATAATGAAGTGATCATCTGCTTAAACCCCTATAATTTGTTGGAACATCAAGTGGATCAAATCCGTAAAACTCCAACCATCTAATATCACTTTCAAAAAAAGCTCTAAGATCATTGATTCCATATTTTAACATAGCTAATCGATCAATTCCTACACCGAAAGCATACCCTTGGTATTGTTTTGAATTTACTTTTGCGTTTTTTAGGACGTTGGGATGTACCATTCCACAACCAAGTATTTCTAACCACTTGTCACCTTCGCCAATCTTAATTTTTCCATCTTGAATTTTATATCCAATATCTACTTCTGCTGAAGGCTCAGTAAAAGGAAAATGGCTAGGTCTAAACCTTATCTTTACTTTTTCAACTTCAAAAAACTTCTTAACAAAATAGTATAAGCAGCCTTTAAGATGACCCATATTAACGTTTTTATCTATATGTAAACCCTCCAATTGATGAAACATGGGTGAGTGTGTTTGATCACTATCATGTCTATAGGTTCTTCCAGGAGCAATTATTTTAAATGGTGGCTTACCTTTTAACATCGTTCTAATTTGAACCGGAGATGTATGAGTCCGTAAAAGCAAATCTTTGGAATATTCAAGATAGAAAGTATCGTGCATATCTTTTGCTGGATGATCCTCGGGTGTATTGAGTGCAGAAAAATTATAATATTCGTTTTCTACGTCGGGTCCTTCTTCAACGGAGAAACCAATTTCTGAAAAAATGGAAGTTACTTCATCTATAACTTGTGAAACTGGATGAATTTTTCCAGCAAAATAGGTTCTTCCTGGTAAAGTTATATCTATTTTTTCATTTTTCAGTTTTTTATTTATTTCTGAATGATCAAAATCAGTAAGTTTTTTTTCAAGAATTTCTATCAATTTTGATTTCAAAGAATTAAGTCTTGAAGCGTATTCTTTTCTTTCGTTTTGACCTAGACTTCCAATTTTTTTAAAAAGCTCTGTAATAATTCCCTTTTTGCCAAAAATTTCACTTTTAATTATATCGTGGGTATTACGATTTTTTGCGTTTTCTATTTTATTTAATATTTCTGATTCAATTTGATTTAAATTCTTCATATCAAAACTTTTTTATGATTCTCTGCTTTGACAAAGATAATAGAAATGTATCCCTTAGTTAAGGGAGGATTGCACTTTTTTTACAATAGATTTAAATACTTCTGGGTTATTATAAGCAATATCAGCCAATACTTTCCTATCTAGCTTAATTCCTGACTTATTTAGTCCATTTATAAACTTAGAGTAGGTTATACCTTCTGCTCTAACACCAGCATTTATTCTCTGTATCCATAATGATCTAAATTCTCTTTTTTTCGCTCTTCTATCTCTATACGCATATTGCATCGCCTTTTCTAAGGCCTGTTTTGCAACGCGAATTGTGTTTTTTCTTCTGCCGTATTGACCTTTAACTTGTTTTAAAATCTTTTTATGCCTAGCGTGACTTGTGACTCCTCTTTTTGTTCTTGCCATTTTAACCTCGCAAACTGTAAGGCATATATGATTTAACAATTTTCGAATCTTGTTTAGTCATAATTGTTGTGCCTCTCTGCTTTCTTATTTGTGAATTTGTCCTTTTGATCATACCATGCCTTTTCCCCGCCTGAGGCATCTTTACTTTACCTTTTGCAGTTAATCTAAATCTTTTTTTTGCTGAACTTTTAGTTTTTAATTTTGGCATAAAATGAACGCAGTTTATACAAATTTTATATTTAGTTTACAATAAAATTATAGAGGTTGGATTATCGTTATAATCTGCCTTCCTTCGAACTTTGGCTCAATCTCAACTTTTCCAACGCCCGTCATGTCATTAATAATTTGATCTATTAATTCTTTGCCCAGATGTGAATGTTGCATTTCCCTTCCCTTAAATTGTATTGTGAATTTAACTTTATCTCCTTTTTCCAAAAATCTTTTTGCGTTTTTAAGTTTAAAATTATAATCATGAATTTCGGTAACTGGTCTGAGTTTAATTTCTTTTAAATTAACAACTTTCTGTTTTTTCTTAGATTTGCTTGCTTTTTTTTGTAAATCGTATCTATATTTTCCAAAGTCAGTTATCTTACAAACTGGAGGATTGGCATTTGGAGAAATTTCGATTAAATCCAGTCCTTCCTGTTGTGCCATCTCCACCGCTTTCCTGGTTGGTAATGTACCTAGATTTTTCTTATCGCTACCTATAACTTGGACCTCTAATGCGCGGATTCTATTGTTTATCCGGGGACCTTTTGGTTTAGTTCTTCTCTTGAAATAATGTTTTTTTGGAAATGGCACTTAGTTTATAGAAATTTTATTTTTTGATATATTTTTTTAATTGCCTTATCAAGTGGTAGAGTTTCTTGTTGTTCAGATCCTAATCTCCTTATAGTAATACTGTTTTCATCAAACTCTTTTTTTCCACATATCAGTAACAACGGTACTTTTGATAACGAATGTTCTCTAATTTTATAATTTATCTTTTGATTTTTTAAATCCACTTCAGTGTTTATACCTACTTTCATAAATTCTTCAAATACCTTTTTTGCATAATTGTCATATTCAGATGTAATTGGAAGAACAATTGCTTTTAAAGGAGCTAACCAAAAAGGTAATTTTCCTGCATAATGTTCAATTAAAATCCCTATGAATCTTTCTAAGGATCCAAATAACGCTCTATGTAACATTACGGGAATCTTTTTTGATCCAGTGTTATCAATATATGACGCACCAAGTCTTGAAGGAAGATTTAAATCTACTTGTAATGTTCCACACTGCCAATCCCGATCAATAGAATCTTTTAGAATAAAATCTATCTTGGGACCGTAAAATGCACCTTCTCCCTTATTGATTTCATATTTTAATTTCGATTGTTTTATTGCTTCTAATAACGCGGATTCTGCTTTATCCCAAATTTTATCATCACCTACTCTTTTTTTTGGTCTGTCAGAAAGTTGTAGTAATACATTTTCAAAACCTAGGTCCTTATAAATCTCTAATATCAAATTCGTTACGCTTAAACATTCATTTGTAATTTGATCTTCTGTACAAAAAATATGTGCATCATCTTGCGTAAAGGCTCTAACTCTTAACAATCCATGCAAAGCTCCTGACGGTTCGTATCTGTGAACTTTTCCAAATTCGGAAAGTTTAAGAGGAAGATCTCTATAACTTTTAAGTCCTTGATTAAATACTTGCACGCATCCTGGGCAATTCATTGGTTTAATTGCAAAAATTTTTTCATCGGGAGTTTCAGAAGTAAACATATGTTCACCAAATTTTTCCCAGTGACCAGATCGTTCCCATAGAGTTTTGTCCAGCATTTCTGGGGTATTAATTTCTTTATAGCCTGCTTTTCTTTGTTTTAGTCTCATGTAATCAATAAGATTTTGAAATAAGGTCCATCCTTTATGATGCCAAAACACTGCTCCAGGGCTTTCTTCTCTAAAATGAAATAAATCCATCTCTTTTCCTAATTTTCTATGATCCCTTTTTTCAGCTTCTGCTATTTTTAAAAGATATTCATCAAGTTCTTTTTTGTTCAACCAGCAAGTTCCGTATATTCTTTGTAACATTTCATTATTTGAATCACCCCTCCAGTATGCCCCTGACACTTTTGTAAGTTTAAACGCCTTGCCAATTTTTCCTGTAGAGGATAGATGCGGACCCTTACATAAGTCATGCCATTTACCATGACGATAAATAGAAACTTCTTCGTTCTTAGGAATATCTTCTATTATTTTGGCTTTGTAATGTTCGCCTATTCTTTTGAAATGATCGATTGCTTCATCTCTTTTCCACACCTCTCTTTTTGTTGGTTCGTCACGATCAACTATTTCTCCCATTTTATTTTCTATTTTTTTGAGATCATCATTTGTGAATGGTTCTTTTCTAGAAAAATCATAATAAAAACCATTCTCGATGACTGGACCAATTGTTACCTGGGTTTTTGGAAATAATTCCTGTACTGCCATTGCTAAAATATGGGCTGCATCATGTCTAACTACTTCCAGTCCTTCTTTATCCCTAAAAGTAATTATTTTAACTTGGGCATTTTTATCGATAGAAAAGCTTAAATCCTTGAGCTCTCCGTTAACACTCATGACGCGGGCTTCCTTAGCTAATGTTTTGCTAATTTTTTTTGCTATTTCAAAACCATCAATATATTTAATAAACGGAATTTTATTACCATTTGGTAATTTAATATCTGGCATATTTTAAGATAGCTCTATCAATTTTTTATATTCAGTAAAGGTAGTACGACACATTTTATCAACATCAAATTTTTTTAATACATTTTTTCTACCTTCCGATCCGATAGATTTCAACGAATTATAATCTTTTTGCATAACCATGAGTATGGTATTGGCCAAATTATTTACATCGCCACTTTTAAATAAAAAACCTGTTTTATCTTTAATTATCGTCTCTGTTGAGCCTCCTATATCGCTTGCGATGATTGGAACTTCCATTGATTGAGCTTCAACAGCAACACGCCCAAATGCCTCGGGTTCGATTGAGCACGAGCAGACTAAATTAGAAATACCATACGCGATGGGCATTTCATCGCAATGACTAATAAACTTAACAAATTTACCTAGTCTATTTTGTTGCACTAAATCAATAAGCTGTTTTTTGTATACACTTCTCCCTTGTTCGTCTCCAAGAATAATCGCCTGAAAGGACTGCATACTTGAATTCTCATGATTCAAAACAAGCTTAAGAGATTCTATAAACAATTTTTGACCTTTCCAATTGGTTAATCTACCCGGCATTAAAATAATAAATTGGTTTCGATCTATATTATGTTTCTTAGAAAAATTATCAATTTTTGAAATTGGAATCCTACTGGAATGAAAATAATTTATGTTAATTCCTCGAAAAATTACCAAAAGTTTTCTTCTGCTGCCTCTAAAAAAATTTCCGTAGTTTGAGTTAATATGGGAAAAAATAAAATTGGAACCTCCAATAACCAGATGAGACCTTACCATCACAGAATTATAAAATTTCTTAAATTTGTTGTTAAAATTATATGTTCCATGAAATGTAGTTACGAACTTTCTCATTGTAAGTTTTGTAGCTATAAAACAAGACCATGCTGGCGCACGACTTCTGGCATGAACAATATTTATGTTATAAAGAATTATTATTAGTGAAATTATTAGTGAGTTAAAAAAAATTAAAATAGGGTTTTTTGAATGAACTGGCAATCTGAATACTTTTACACTTTTTTTCTTAATATATTTAAGTAATTCTCCCCCGCTTGTGACAATAAAAGATTTACAATTTTCTTCAGCTAAAAAATGCGCCAAATCATAACATCCTGTTTCAGTTCCCCCATAACCTAATCTAGGTATGACTTGCAAAACTTTCATTTTAATTTTCATAATTATAAAATATTATAATATGTCAAATGAGCTACAAAAAATCTAAATTTTTTTTACTTCCAAGCAAAAGAAAAATAAAATATTTATTTTTAAATAAAAAAAGCCAAATTACAGTAGTTTTTTTCCATGGGTTTATGAGTGATATGATAGGAAAAAAACCTGTTGCCATTCAGAAGTTTTGCGCAAAACGGAAATTAAACTTTCTTAAATTCGAATATTCGGGACATGGAAAATCTAAGGGTAAATTTACAAGTGGAAATATTTCTAAATGGTCAAATGACGCAAAACAAATAATTAAAGCAACAATCAAAAAAAACAATAATTTAATTTTTGTAGGTTCAAGTATGGGTAGTTGGATAGCGCTTAATTTATTTTCAGATTTTAAGAAACAAATTAGAGGTTTTCTTGGTATATCTTCCGCTCCAGAGTTTCTAGAAGAATTAATGTGGAAAAAATTTAACAAAAAAATAAAAAAAATAATTATGGCTAAAAAAATCTATCATCTTGAACATGGCGATTTTACTTACCCCCTAACTAAACAACTGATTATAGATGGAAGAAAGAACAAAATACTGAATAAAGAAATTCATGCGAAAATACCAATAACTTTATTTCATGGACTAAATGATGAGGTTGTACCATTAAAATTTTCTAAAAAAATTTTTAAAATTTTTAAAAAATCGAGAAAAAAGTTAATTAAAATTAAATATGGCGATCATAGTTTATCCAGAAAAGATGATTTAAAGAAAATATGTAAAGAATTAAACAATATGATTTCTTATCGTTCCTAGGTTATTTTTTATTAAATGGCTTTTGGAATCTTTGTTTTTTAAGGATATAGGATTTGACAATTTGTCTAACATTTCTTTTGGGCAGATCTGAACAAAATTTTTCTGCTCAACATCAAAGTTCTCTAACACTTTTTTGGCCACTTTTGATTGAGTTTTTTCAAAATGTTCACTGATCAAATCTTTTAAGTAGCTTTTCCAATAATTAGTTTCGACTGTCTGCCAAATCACTGAACTCGGATTTACGTAATTTTCAAATTCTTGATTCGAATCGTATACGAACGCCATACCTCCGGTCATACCAGCCGCAAAATTATCACCTACGCTACCCAAAATAACAACTACACCTCCTGTCATATATTCACAACCGTTTGAGTCACAACCTTCTATCACAGCTTCTGCACCAGAATTTCTAACAGCAAATCTTTCTCCTGATTGTCCTGATGCAAAAAGCTTTCCCGAAGTTGCACCATAAAGAACCGTATTGCCAATAATAGTATTCTCATTACTGACCAAATTATTTTTTAAAGAAGGTTTTACTACAATGGTTGCTCCCGAAAGTCCTTTCCCAACATAATCATTCGCGTCTCCAGTAACATTTAACATTAAACCTTGAATACCAAAAGCTCCCAATGATTGGCCAGCCGATCCTGATAAATTTATTTTAATAGAATTTTTTTCAATTTTTTCTTTTCCGAATCTTTTGTAAATATAATGTGACAATCGAGTTCCAACGGCTCTATGTATGTTTTTGATCTCATAATTTGCTTCAATTTTTTTGTTTTGATCAAAAGAATATTTTATATCATCATAAATTTTTTCATCTAGGGAAGATGGAACTTCATTAATTGAATTAGTTTTGCAATATCTTTCATTTTCTCCAGGATCTGCCTGAATTAACAATGGACTCAAATCTAGATCATCCAAACTTGATGAACCTCTGCTCACCTGTTTTAAAAGATCATTTCTACCAATAATTTCGTTTAAAGTTTTAAAACCAAGATCTGCTAAAATTTCTCTAACTTCTTGAGCAATAAAAGTGAACAAATTCACGACTTTTTCTGGGGTTCCTGTAAATTTTTTTCTTAAACTTTCATCTTGTGTACAAACTCCCACAGGACAAGTATTTGAGTGACATTGACGAACCATTATACACCCCATTGCTATCAGGGAAGTAGTTCCAATCCCAAATTCTTCTGCCCCCATCATTGCAGCGATGACTATGTCCCTTCCAGTTTTTATTCCACCGTCAGTTCTCAAAGTAACTTTGTGCCTAAGTCCATTTAAAGTTAAAACTTGATTTGCTTCAGTAATTCCCATCTCCCAAGGTATTCCAACATATTTCACACTGGTTTGTGGACTAGCACCAGTACCACCTGAATGTCCTGAAATTAAAATCACATCAGCCTTAGCTTTTGCTACACCTGCCGCAATAGTTCCAACTCCTGTTGATGCTACTAACTTAACACCTACTCTGGCGCTTGGATTCGACTGTTTAAGATCATAAATAAGTTGAGCTAAATCCTCGATTGAATAGATATCATGATGAGGTGGTGGTGATATTAAAGTTACTCCAGGAGTAGAGTGTCGTAATTTTGCAATCTCTTTTGATACTTTAAATCCAGGTAATTGACCTCCTTCTCCAGGTTTGGCTCCTTGGGCTATTTTTATTTCTATTTCATCACAATTATTTAAGTATTCAATGGTTACCCCAAATCTAGCGGAAGCAATTTGCTTTATTTTTGAGTTAGAGCTATCGCCATTTTTCATCTTTGCAAATCTTTTAGAATCTTCTCCTCCTTCGCCACTACAAGATGCAGCACCTATTCTGTTCATGCCAATTGCCAAGGTTTTATGAGCTTCGGAGGATAGAGCTCCGTGAGACATGCTTCCACTTCCGAATCTTTTTCTTAGATTGTCTACAGATTCAACTTCTTCAACATTTATTGGATTTTTTAATTTTTTAAATTCTAACAAATCTCTCAAATTAATTGTGGGTAAATTATAAATGCCTTCAGTATACTTTTTGTAAGCTGCGTATGAATTTGTGGTTACCGCATGTTGTAAAGTATGAATTAATTGTCCTTGAAATTGATGAGTTTCGCCGTTTTTTCTATATTTATATATCCCTCCAATCGGAAGTATTGATATATTTTTTTGGAAAGTTTTTTTATGTAACTTTTTTATTTTTTTTTCAATTCCAAAATATCCGATGCCAGAAATTCGGGATATCATCTCTGGAAAATACTCTGCTACAACTGATCTACTCAATCCAATCGCTTCGAAATTACATCCTCCTCTATAGGCACTTAAAATCGAAATGCCCATTTTAGACATAATTTTTAACAAACCATTATCCACAGATTTTACATATCGATGAACACATTCTTCAAAACTAAGATTTTCAAATAATTTTTTTTCATGCCTTTGGTGTATTGAATCAATAGCGATATATGGATTAATAGTAGTGGCTCCAACTCCCAGTAAAACAGCAAAAGAATGAGTATCCAAAGCTTCTCCTGTTTGAACATTAATTGAAGCAAAGCTACGAATACCTAATTCAATAAGCCTTGAGTTTATTGCACCTATCGCTAATACCATTGGTATTGGAGCTTCTTTTTCACCGATTTTTTTATCACTCAAAATCAAATGTTTTAAGCCTTCACGGACCGCAATTTCAGCTTCAAGTCGTAATTGATCTAACCTTTCTTTTAGATCGCCTTGAATGTTAAATGTGCAGTCTAAAACTTTTACACTTTTTTTAAAAAAATCAATAAACTTTTCTGACTGAGCATTAGATAAAATTGGACTCTCTAAAACATAAATATCATCTTCTGTTAAATTTTCAAAATCAAGAATGTTGCCCAAATTCCCAAAACGAGTTCTTAAACTCATAACTTCGTTTTCTCTTAAAGAATCAATTGGAGGATTTGTTACCTGACTAAAGTTTTGTCTAAAAAAATGTGATAAAGGTCTGTATCTATCTGATAATACTGCTATGGGTGTATCGTCGCCCATTGATCCAACAGCTTCTTTTGAATCTTCAACCATTGGATGTAGGATAAACTCTAGGTCTTCAATACTTATTCCAGCCAAATATTGTCTTCGCCTCAGTTCATTGTTTGAGTAAACAAACTTTTCTTTTGAAACACAAAATTTTTTATCTAAATCTACTATTTGCTTGTTATATCTTTTGTAAATTTTTGAAACTTTATTTTTAATACTTTTGCTATCATAAACTTTTCCTTTATCTAAATCGACTGCAATAATTTGACCCGGTCCCAATCTTCCTTTGGAAATAATTTTTTCTTGTGGAATTGAAACCATTCCTGTTTCTGATCCGGCAAATAAAAACTTGTCAGAGGATACAGTATATCTTAAAGGACGAAGTCCGTTTCTGTCTTCTGCGGCAATAATCCACTTACCATCTGTTGCTGAAATTGCTGCGGGCCCATCCCATGGTTCGATAGTACTGTTTAAAAAGTTAAATAATTGTTGATGGGTTTTTGAAACAGTTTTTCTTCTTTTAGACCATGCGTCAGGAATTAACATAAGTTTTGTTAATAAAGCTGATTTTCCCGATCTAACTAGTAACTCAAATACATTGTCTAGGGCTGCCGAATCTGAGTTGCCTTCCGCAATAACTGGCTTCAATGATTCAATGTCATTAAAAAATTTACTGCTCATATCTTGTTCATGAATTTTCATCCAATTAATATTTCCTTTAAGTGTATTAATTTCTCCATTATGAGCCAACATTCTGAAAGGTTGAGCTAAATCCCAGCTTGGAAAAGTATTGGTAGAATATCTTTGGTGAAAAATTGCAAATCTTGAAATAAATTTTTTATCCATCAAATCTGGATAAAATTTCGATAAACTTTCTGCTAAAAACATTCCTTTATAAATAATTGATCTACAACTGAAAGAGCAAATGTAAAAATCTTTTAGTTTCAAAATACTAGACTGTTTTTCAATTCTTTTTCTTATAACAAATAAATCTCTTTCAAGATCTTCATCTGCTAAATTTTCAATATTTGACTTAAAAATTACCTGAACAATTTCGGGTCTATTATTCTCTGCCTTAACACCAAGCACACTAGTATTAACAGGAACCTGCCTCCATCTGTATATATAATAATTTTTATTTAGAAGTTCATTTTCGATTAAAGTCTTACATTTTTCTTGAGAAGCATAGTCGTTTCTTGGCAGAAAAATCATACCAACACAAATTGTGCCTTCTTCATGTCTGCGGCCCGCATTTTCGATCCTTTCTTTAAAAAAATTATCTGAGATTTCTATATGAATACCAGCTCCGTCTCCTGTTTTGCCATCAGCATCTACAGCTCCACGATGCCAAACAGCTTTTAAGGCCTCTATTCCAAATTCAACTACTTTTCTTGATCTCTTGCCTTCTGTTGATACAACCAAACCAACTCCACAAGCATCATGTTCAAAATTAGGATTGTAAACATTTCCTTCAATCAACTTTTTTAAATTCTTGTTATACAGATTCATTTTATGCAGCTTTTGTTTTACTTTTTCGCTTGAGTTCTAGATATTTGTTAATTGCAGTCGCTGCATCTCTGCCATCTTTAATCGCCCAAACTACCAGAGATGCACCTCTTACTATATCTCCAGCGGCAAAAACACCGGGAAGGCTTGTTTCCATAGTTTTTAAATTAATTTTTATTGTACCCCATTTGGAAACTAACAGATCAGGACAATTAAATAATTTTGGCAAATTTTCAGGATCAAAACCTAGAGCTTTAATAGCCATGTCGGCTTTAATTTCAAATTGAGAGTTTGGAATGGACTCTGGTTTTTTTCTCCCTGATGAATCAGGCTGACCAAGTTTCATTTTTTCTATAAGAACTGACGAAATTTTTTCTGTACCAATAAACTTTTTTAAATTTGAAAGCCAAATAAATTCAACACCTTCTTCTTTAGCGTTACAAACTTCTCTTGCTGAACCCGGCATATTTTCTTTGTCTCGTCTATACAAACATTTTACTGATTTTGCATTCTGTCTCACAGCAGTCCTCACACAATCCATCGCGGTATCGCCACCTCCGATTACTATAACGTCTTTTTTTTCAGCGCTAAGAATTCCATTGTCAAAATCTATTACTTTATCTCCTAATCCTTTTCGATTTGATGCCGTCAGAAACTTTAAAGCTGAAAATATATTTTTTAAATCATTGCCAGGTAAATCTGCTTCTCTAGGTTTATAAACTCCTGCGGCAATCAGAATTGCATCATGTTTTATTTTAAGCTCATCAAGTGATATAGTTTTACCAACTTCAATATTTTGTTGAAAATTGATTCCCCCGAGTTTTAAAAGATTTGTTCTTCTTTCAACAACAAATTTTTCTAATTTAAAATTAGGTATCCCATAAATTAATAACCCACCTGGTCGATCATATCTATCGTATATAGTAACTTTGTAGCCTAATTTTCTGAGTTCCTCTGCACACGTTATTCCTGCGGGACCTGCTCCAATAATACCGACAGATTGGTCTATATTTTTTAAAACTTTAATTGGTTTAATCCATCCTTTTTCCCATGCAATATCAGCTACGTATTTTTCAACAGATCCTATTGTAACTGTTCCATGTCCAGACTGTTCAATGACACAATTTCCCTCACACAAAAGATCTTGCGGACAAATTCTTCCACAGACTTCTGGCATATTATTAGTGCTGTGAGCTAATTCTTGCGCTTCTTCGAATCTATTTTCAGATGCCAATTTTAACCAATCTGGAATATTATTTTGTAAGGGACAATGAATCTGACAGAAAGGAATTCCACATTGAGAACATCTGCTTGATTGTTGTTTGACCATATCAAGAATAAATCGATCGTAAATTTCTTTAAAATCGTCCACTCTTTGATCTGCTGTTCTTTTGTTCGGCGTTTCTTGATCTATTTCTACAAATTTAAGCATTTTGTTTGACATGGTCTATTTCTGTATTTATTGCTTTTATACTAAGATAAATAAGGCTTAAAGCCTTTTTAGGACATAAGCATTGACCTATAATTTCAATAATCCAACAAATTTGTGATTTAATTTGCATATCTGGTATGCGATACTTGTTTTTAGATGCTTTCCTCCATAGAAATTTTGATTTTGGCACTAATCCAGGGTGTTTCTGAATTTTTGCCGATAAGTTCTGCGGCCCACTTTGTTTTAATTTCCAGGTATTATGAATTCAATAATCAAAATTTACTAATCGATATCTGTCTACACCTTGGGTCATTAATAGCAATCATATTTTATTTTAGAAAAGATTTATATAATTTTATTCAAAATAAAAAATTTTTAATAAAAATTCTCATAGGAACTATTCCAATAATCCCAGTAGGTTACGTTCTTTATCAAACCGGATTAATCAATCATTTAAGAAACTTAGAAATCATTGGATGGACAACTTTAATTTTTGGTATAATCTTATATATTAGCGATAAAACAAAAAGTAATAAAAATATTATCACTGGTTTTACTAATAAATCGGCAATTATAATCGGTTTATTTCAAATCATATCTTTGATACCCGGGGTCAGTAGATCGGGTATTACAATTACTTCGGGAAGGTTTTTAGGATTTAGTAGATTTGATTCTGCAAAAATTTCATTTTTTTTATCAATTCCAACTTTGGCTGCAGCTAGCGTATTGGGAATTTATAATATATACAAAGTGGAGAGTGCCGAACTTAATTTTTTAGCAATTATTGCTGTAATATTTTCATCTATTTTTTCATATTTTACGATTGCACTTTTTTTAAATTATATTAGAAAATTTAACTTAAATGTATTTGTAATCTACAGAATCTTTCTTTCGCTGCTAATACTGTTTATTGTTTACTTATAATTTTTTTCATAAATCGGAACAAGTTGGGATAACAAAACACCACCAAGTATTAGCGTACAACCTATAATATTATTAAAATCTAAAATTTGACTTAAAATTATCCACGCAGCAATTGCTGCAAAAACACCCTCGAGTGACATAACGATTGCTGCGGGTGCTGGTGGAATATTTCTTTGACCAAAAAGTTGTAAAACGAATGCTGCTCCTCCCGATAAAATTCCTGCAAACAAAATTTCAAATGTTTCTAATCTAATTTTAGAAAAATCAATTTCTTCAAATACAATCACTAATAAAAAAGATAATATTGCGACTAATAGATTTTGAAACAAGGCAATAAAGAAAGGTAGGTCGAATTTTTTAACCAATTTTCCTATATAAATAATATGCAATGCCCAAAATAAAGCGCCAATCAATACCAAACCATCACCAAACCGGATTGCGGCATCACTCATATTGCTCAAAAAATAACCTCCGGCGACACACGCTACCACAGAGGGCCATATGGACCAGTGTAATTTTTCGGAAAATATAAAATAAATTATGATTGGAACCATCGGTACATAAAAAATTGTAAAGAAAGCAGAATTTGCCACATTAGTATAAAGTAATGAAACTTGTTGAAATACAGTTCCTAAAAATAAAAATACTCCGACGGGTATCATAAGTTTAGTGAATTGGTTTATATTATTTTTTATTTGTGTAATTATTTTTTTTTTCTCAAATAAAAAAACGAATGGTGAAACCGCTAAAAAAGCAACAAAAAAACGTGTAGAATTGAAAGTAAATGGGCCTATATTATCCATTCCTGTATCTTGGGCAACGAATGTTGTTCCCCAAATTAAAGTACAAATAATTAAACAAGTAAACGATATTGTCTTTTTCATAGAACTATAACTATATCGCTAATTTATAGGCAAAATCTTTTCAAGACTTTATTTTAAGTGGTTTTTTTAATTAAAAGTTTCAATATATTATTCAATCGTTCGGTTAAGAACAAGGATTTCACTTTTTTTTGTTTTTACTTGATTGTTGAGAGTTAAAACATCATCTTTATCAACAGAACCTTTTTTTTCTACTATTTTATTCTTTTTTTTCTCTATTTTAGAAATACTATCTACCGCACCCAATATATCACTTATCTCGTATTCTTGAATTACTGGTTTTTTTATTAGTTCTTGAGTTATAGCTGATTCAGCTTCTTTAATAATTTTTTCAGTCTCTGGTAAAATCTCTTTCTTAGCGGTTAGTTTTGCTTTTTCATTTTTTTGTTTTATAGATTCTTTTTTAATTTTTTCTCTACTTACAATTAAAGCTAAAATACTTCCTTTTGATACCTTGTCTCCCAATTTAACTTTTAATGTAGAAATTTTTCCAGTAAAAGGTGAGGGAATCTCCATGCTTGATTTGTCGCTTTCAAGAGTAACAATTGAGTCATTTTTTTTAACTACATCTCCAGACTTAACCAAAATTTCAATAATTTCAAAATCTTTAAAATCACCAATATCGGGAACAATTATCTGGGTAATCATGATTTATGTTTTAATTATAACACAATTTTATCTCTTTTCAGCCATGTAATTAATGATAGTTCAAGTATGACATTTATTATAAAAAATATTGAAAAACCACTACAGTATAGATCCCAAAATTTAGATGCAAAGTTTTGGATACAAAAATTAATTTTAAAAAAATATTCAAAAAAAATTAATCCTTTCACATATAGTGTTTTACCATTTCCATTATCCCGCAACATCAAGCATTATTAGCATTCGAAATAAATTTATAGAAATACACTTTAAATAATAGACATTCTTTGATAGAAAAACATTGAGCGCCTGTAGCTCAATTGGATAGAGCGCTTGGCTACGGACCAGGAGGTTCTGGGTTCGAATCCTAGCAGGCGCGCCAAAAAATGTTGAAGACTAACTATGAATTTTAAATGGTTGACACATATGTCTTTACAAAAGGCAGTTGTTTGTTTCTTGGTCTTAATAGTATTATTTATAATAATTTTAACACTAATATTATAATATTTATGAGTAATGAATTTGAACAGATAAGCCTTAAATCAGGTTTTATGAAACATAATGGTGGAATATTATTTAAAACTATTTCGGAAAACGAATATCATTTCAAAACAACTATCAAAGAAAATCATCTTAATACCGCCGGAATTACACATGGTGGTTTTATTGCAGCTTTAGTTGATTCTGGAGTCGGTACGGCGGCGCATAGATCAGCTGATGGTAATCCGTGTGTTACTATTTCGT
Organism: uncultured Pelagibacteraceae bacterium; assembly: GCA_913050185.1. Classification (GTDB taxonomy): domain Bacteria; phylum Pseudomonadota; class Alphaproteobacteria; order Pelagibacterales; family Pelagibacteraceae; genus AG-414-E02. The sequence continues at coordinate 35,868 of CAJXBA010000002.1, read as the reverse complement.
TAGAATTAAAATTTATTTCCGCTATTCAATTGGGAGAAGATCTATTTGGAAAAACAAAAATTCAAAAAAAAACTAATTCGATGGTTTTTTTAACTTGTGAACTATTTGTTGAAAAAAAAATTGTTGCTACAGCTTCAGGTGTATGGAAAATTTTGAATAAGAAATTGCCTAGTGCAGTAGAAAAATAAGCTATAAAGTAGGTTTTCTTTTGTAATTTAAATATCCAAAAATAAACAATATCAGTAAAGCAAAAGGATAAACTATTGCCTTATTAGGTCTTTCTAAAATTTCAATTTTAAATTCACTTATCACGTCACCGCTTTCAATGCCCGATTTTTTTGCAATACCTTTCCATTTAAGTGTGTCTATTGTCATTCTGCCTTCTTGATCAACAAGACTAATACCATAATCCTCTAGTGAATAATTTTTTGTAAAGCTGTTTTTTTTAATTATAAAAAGTTTGTATCTATCGCCATACCCTGTTCTTCTAGTAATTTTGATATGAACGTCGCGATCTGGTTTTAAATTTATTAGCTCTAAATTTTTTGACTGCAATTGAGAATATTCGTATTTTGGATAAAATTTATCAAGTATATAGCCAGGTCTAAATAGTGATAAGGAAATCAGAATAAAAATTATTATTTCATACCATTTTAATTTATTTATAAACCAACCTTGTGTTGCAGATGAAAAAACTAGTATAGCAATTAATGAAGTTCCCAGTATCATTAAGCCATGCCAAAAATTTTCAATTCCTATAAGTAAAAGTTCATTGTTAAATATGAAAACCACAGGCAATATTGCCGTTCTCGATTCATACCAGAATGCTTGGATACCAGTTTTTATAGGATCCGCTTTCGATATTGCAGAAGCCGCATAAGATGCTAAACCCACAGGTGGGGTAACGTCAGCCATTAAGCCAAAATAAAAAACGTATAAATGCACCGCTATTAAAGGAAAAACATATCCAGAAGCTCCTGCCACCTCTACTACAACATGGGACATTAAGGCTGCAACAACAAGATAATTTGCCGTTGTGGGCAAACCCATGCCCAAAACAATACAAAGAATAGCGGTTAACGCTAATAATATAATTATATTATCACCAGCAATTGCTTCAACAACTACAATTAAATTATTGCTCAATCCAGTAGAAGCTACTGCTCCCACAATAATTCCTGCTGTTGCAATGGCAATGGCAACACTAACCATGTTGATCGCACCCTTTTCTAGACCAGCAATTATTTCATTAATTCCTAATTTTAATCCATCAAATAAGTTGAGGTGATTTTTTTTTGCCGCTAATACTTCTCTAACAATAATAATAATCATTAGTGAAAGAATGGAATAAAATACTGATGAAGCTGCTGTCCATCTCTCAATCAAAAGAAGGTCGATTAAAATAAAAATTGGAATTAAAAAATGTATTCCACTAAAAAAAGTTTTTCCAAGTGCTGGAATTTGATCGTCCGGTAATCCTTTGATGTTTAATTTAACAGATTCAAGATGCGAAATATAAAAAAGAGCTATATAACATATAACGGCTGGCAATATTGCGTGAGTGATTACAGTAAAGTAAGAAATTCCTAACAATTCTGCCATGACAAAAGCTGCCGCTCCCATAATGGGTGGCATTATTTGGCCATTCACAGAAGCTGCAACTTCTATGGCCCCAGCTTTGACCGCTGGAAGACCAGTTTTTTTCATAATGGGAATTGTAAAAGTTCCTGTTGTAACAGTATTGGCTACTGATGATCCGGAAATTAATCCTGTAAGTCCTGAAGCAAGAATGGCCGCTTTTGCAGGTCCACCTCTCATTTTTCCAACCAGAGCAAAAGCTAGATTTAAGAAATATTTTCCTCCACCAGCCGCATCCAAAATAGCTCCAAATAAAACAAATAAAAAAATAAAACTAACCGAAACACTTATTGGAATGCCAAAAATTGCTTCTCCGCCAAACCAATGGTATCCGACTAACCTTGTAATAGATAAACCTTGATGTGAAATTAAATATGGCATTGATTGACCAAAAACTGAAAAAAGTAAGAAAATAAGAGCTATTGTTACCAAGGGAATTCCTATAGCTCTTCGTGTCGCCTCTAATAAAAGAATAATACCAGTTGCCCCAATAATTACTTCATAAGGTATGGTAAGTGATCCGAGTTCAATTTTAGCTAAAATTCCTTGACGATGAACCAAATCTACGTAACCAAAAAAAATATATAAGGTCACTAAAAGTGATATGAAAGCTAAGATAAAATCCGAAATAGGTATTTTCGATTTTTTTTTCGATTTAAAGGTTGGATAAATTAAAAAACATAAAATCATTCCAAAAGCTAAATGAATTGCTCTAGCCGGAACATCTATAATTTTACCAAAATCTAAGATGAAAGGTAAAGGAGATGCATACCATAATTGAAATAATGACCAGGTTATAGCAACCGTAGCTGCTAATTTTAAATTCCACCCACGAAGATTTTTTCTAGAACCTCCGTCTTCATCAAATTTTTCCAGATGACTTGATTGATTATTAGTTTTTCGATCAATATTCATTAAAGAAGAATAAAAAAAAAGGCCCAGTTAATCAACTGGGCCTTTAATTTTTATAACTTACATTAAGCCTGCTTCTTTATAATATTTGATTGCCCCAGGATGTAGTGGTGCAGATAGACCGTCTACGATCATTTTCTTAGGATCAAGATTAGCAAATGCTGGGTGTTGTTTTTTAAAATCATCAAGATTTTCAAAAACAGCTTTGACCACAGCGTAAACTACTTCATCTCGTACAGCGTCACTTGTTACTACTGATGCCATTACACCAAAAGTCGTTACATCTTTCGCTGAAGTTTTATAAGTACCTTTTGGAATTGTTGCAAAAGCGTAAAAAGGATTGTTTGCAACTAACCTTTTCACCGGAGATGTCTTTAGATCAATTATGTATGCTCCACATCCATCTGTAGATTGCGCAACTCCCGCATTTGGAACACCAACAGTGTAACCAAATGCATCGATTTTCCCATCGCAAAGGGCTCCAGATTGTTCTGATGAAGTAAGTTCGGATGTTGCACCAAAGTAACCTGTGTCTTTGTTATGTGCCTCCAAAAGAACCTCAAATGTTCCCCTTTGACCAGAGCCAGGATTACCAATATTAACTTTTTTGCCTGCCAAAGAAGCCCAATTTTTTATTCCAGAATCTTTTCCAGCAATAATTTGGAATGGTTCTGGGTGTGCTGAAAATACGGCTCTTAAGCCCTTAAATGGTTTAACTTTTTTTGGCTTAGTTCCGTTATAAGCATGATACTGCCAATCAGATTGCGCAACACCGAACTGAAGTTCACCTTGCATTATTTGACCAATGTTATAAGTCGATCCTCCAGTTGATGGTGCTGAACAACGATAAGCCTTACCTGTACCTTTTTTTCTACCGTGTTCTGCTGATTGAATTTTTGCTACCATCTTGCAAATAGCGTTACCTACTTGAAAATAAACTCCTGTAGGACCGCCTGTGCCTATTGAAAAGTATTCTGCTGATTTTGCTACCGTCGCCAATGGCGCAGATAAAGCAAACATCATTAAAGACCCTGCAATAGCGGAAATAAATTTTCTCATTATTTTCCCTCCTGATTTTCTTAATTATTAATAATTAATGGTTTGAGGATACCAATTTTAAGATTGATTTTAAAGTGATTTTGACCAATCTTTGAGCTTAGATATGCCCTCAGCTATATTTGGTGCAAATTTATTAATATCTATATTATTTAGATTTTTACTACCCTTAATATTAGCCAAAAAATTGTCTCCATTAAAATCAGTGTAGCTTAGTCTAGCAAGCATTTTTTCGCTATCAACTCCAAAATCACTACCTGGTAATAAAGCTACGCCGGTTTTGTTCAAAATGTTCTTACACATTTCTGAAGATGAAGAAAACCTTGCATTAGTAAATTCTGGAAATAAATAAAATCCTCCCTCTGGTTTTGTAACATTAATAGCGTTCGATTTTAGGTTTTCATAAACATAATTTCCTGTAAAAGATAATATTTTTTTTATAGCGTTTAAATATTTTGAATGATCACCTCTGTATGCTTCAACTGCAGCATATTGAATTGGTGTGCTTACAGAAGTGAAGGACTCGCTGCATAATATCTTTAAACTATTCTTCAATTTATTCAATTGCTTCGGTATTGCAAAAAATCCCAGTCTCCAACCACCTGCTCCACACCATTTACTTAGTCCTGAACTTACAATTGTTCCCTCCGGATAAAAATTAGAAATGGATCTATATCGATTTTCAAAAGTCAATTGGGAATATATTTCATCAGAAAGTATAATTAATTTATATTTTTTTGCAACTTCTGCAATTTCTTGCAAGTTGCTACAAACTGTACCAGATGGATTATTTGGAGAGTTCATAAAGAATAGTAAATTTTGATTATTAGCACTTTTAATTTTACTTTCTAATTGCTCTGGCGTTGGAAACCAATTTGTATCGGCTGAAGTTTGCATCCAATGAACTTTATTTTTTGCAATAATTGCTTGAGGTTGATAGGAAACCCAACTAGGAGCAGAAAGTAGTATTTCTCCTCCAAAAGCAATTTGGGTTAAGAACATTAATTCTTTTGTTCCTGGACCAATAACAATGTCTTCAGACGTGAAAATATTATCGTTATTCTGATTTAAATGGTTTGATATTGCTAATCTTAATTCTTCAAGTCCCTGCATGGGCAAATAAGTGTTTTTATTTGCATATTTTTTTAGTGCAGAAATAACAGATTCTGGTACGGAAAATGGAGATTGGCCAAAACCAAATTTATAAACTTTTTTTCCTTTTTTTTTTAACCTATCGGATTCCTCGTTAATTGCCAAGGTAGCTGAATGTTTTAGTAGACTGATTTGTTCTTTAATAATTTTATTCACTTAATTCTTTAATATTTTTAAATTGTTCTAAACTATTTGGATTAGCTAAACTTTCCAAATTTTTTATTGCTTCTCCTTCGACAGTTTTTTTAACAGCTAATTCCATAAGTTTTCCATTTTTTGTTTTAGGAATGTCTAAAACTGATACAATCTTCGAAGGTACATGTTTTGGTGAAGTTTTAGATCTAATTGCATTTTTAATTTTTTCTTTTATTTCAATATTTAATTTATAACCTGTATTTAGAACAATGAACAAAATTATTCTTATATCATTTTTCCATGATTGTCCGACAACAATTGATTCCTTTATCTCTCTAAATTTTTCAACTACATCGTATATTTCTGCGGTTCCTAGCCTAACACCCCCTGGGTTAAGTGTAGTATCAGATCTACCGTATATTATAAATCCTCCATTATCTGTCACTTTTGCAAAATCACCATGGTGCCAAACATTATTATACTTTTCAAAATATGAAGATTTGTATTTACTATCACCATCATCATTCCAAAACTTAACTGGCATAGAAGGAAAAGGCCTCTTGCAAACTAATTCTCCTTTTTTATTTTTTATAGAAAAGCCTTTTTCATCAAACACATCTACGTCCATACCCAATCCTCTGTTTTGAATTTCTCCAGCATTGACTGGTTGAAATAAGTTTCCCAAAACAAAACATGATACAATATCAGTTCCTCCCGAAATAGAGGCTAAATGAACATCATCTTTAATGTTTTTATAAATATATCTAAATCCATCATCAGACAGAGGAGAACCCGTTGAACAAATGGTTCTTAATTTTGGAAAATCGTAATTATCTTTTGGAATAACTTTATTATTTTTGAGAGTATCAATATATTTTGCACTAACACCTAAAAGCGTAATTTGCTCTTCACTTACAATCTCAAATAATAAATCTTTTTTTTTATATAATGGAAAACCATCAAACAATACAATTGATGCTCCTGATGCAAGCGAACCTACCAACCAATTCCACATCATCCACCCGCAGGTAGTAAAATAAAATATACGGTCATTTTCTTTAACATCACAATGTAATTGCAATTCTTTATTATGTTGTAACAATACTCCTCCAGTTCCATGACAAATACATTTAGGCTTTCCAGTTGTGCCGCTTGAGTAAAGAATAGCCAAAGGATCATTGAAACTTAGCATTTTATATTGAATTTTATTTTTATTTGTTAAATTTATTAATTCATTCCAATTATATGTAGCTTTTTTAATATTATTTTTTTTTTCACACTCTGTGCCAGGATAAGGAACTATTACAACTTTGTTAATCGAGGATACTTTGCTAAGAATTTCTGGTAATCTATCCAAAATATTGATTATTTTACCGTCATAAAAATATTTATCCCCAATAAATAATATTTTTGGTCCAATCTGAGAGAATCTACTTATAGCTCCATCTGCACCGAAATCTGGCGAGCATGAGGACCATATGGACCCTATGGTTGAAGTGCTAAGATAAGCGATTACAGTTTCTGGTATATTTGGTAAATATGCAGCTATGCGATCTCCTTTTTTTATTCCGTTAGATTTCATCCAATTTGAAATTTTTTGAACATTTAAATTTAAATTCCTCCAAGAAATGATTGTTTTGAATCCATTTTCACTTCTAAATATTATGGCTGTTTCCAAATTATTTTTTGCCAGTAAATTTTCTGCATAATTAAGTTCAGTATCAGGAAAAAATCTAGTCTTGTAAAAAGCATCCGATTCTTGAAGCAAAATATTTCCTAAATTGCCCTTAACCTTTGTAAAATTCCAAATAGATTTCCAAAAAATTTTTGGATTATTAATTGACCACTTCCAGAGCTTGTTATAGTTGTCGCCTATATCAATATTAAAATTTTTCTTGATAAAATTAGAATACAAAAACAAATTAGTTTCTTTCATTTCTTCTTTTTTAATCTTCCAAATTTGCTTGTTCATAAGACTATTAATTCCAAAAAATTTAATATTGAATTTTTTAATATTATGTTAAGATTACATATTAATTTTAAAAAATGAGAACTTTTATAATGTTGATTCGGTCATGTTTTAATCATCTTTTGTTCTAATAATTAATCAAGATATAGTGTACCCATACAAATCAAACACAATCGATGGAAACTAACATAAAAAAGATTACTGCTATCCTGGGCCCAACTAACACCGGCAAAACACATTTGGCTGTTGAAACTATGCTAAGTTACGAAAGTGGAATTTTAGGTTTTCCTCTTAGATTATTGGCTAGAGAAATTTTTGATAAATGTGTAGATAAAATTGGACAAGAAAAAGTAGCTCTTATTACAGGAGAGGAAAAAATAATCCCGAAATCACCAAAGTATTATATATGCACTGTAGAATCTATGCCTCAAAATATAATGGTAGATTTTGTTGCCGTTGATGAAATACAGATGTGCACTGATCATGAAAGAGGTCATATATTTACAGAAAGATTATTAAATGCAAGGGGCGATAAACTTACAATGTTTCTTGGTTCGAGTACTATAAAGCACGTAATCACTCCTTTAATTGATAATGTTGAATTTGTTGATAGAGAACGTTATTCAAAGTTAACATACAGTGGTTATAAAAAAATATCGCGACTAAATCCAAAAACCGCTCTGATAGCTTTCTCTGTCGATGAAGTTTATGCAATAGCAGAATTAGTAAGAAGACAAAAGGGTGGAGCTGCAATTATAATGGGATCTTTAAGTCCCAAGACTAGAAATTCACAGGTAAAACTTTATCAATCTGGAGATACAAACTTTCTTGTTGCTACTGATGCTATTGGAATGGGAATCAACATGGATATTGACAATGTAAGTTTCACTAATTTAAAAAAATTTGATGGGAAAAAAACTAGACAATTAAATATAAGTGAAATTTCACAGATAGCCGGCAGAGCAGGTAGGCACATTAATGACGGAAGTTTTGGAATAACGGGACAATGTCAAAATTTTTCGTCTGATATAGTTGAAAAATTAGAAAAACATGAACTTGGAAAAATAAATATAATTTATTGGAGAAATTTTGAACTTAATTTTGAAAATTTAGATAATTTGCTTTTTTCACTCGAAAAAAAACCAAATAACGAATTTTTGAGGAGAATTAATGATTGCGAAGATGAAAAAGTATTAAAATTTATAATAAAAAACAATAACGATATAAAAATTATTAATACAAAAGAAGTTGTTCAAATCCTCTGGGAATGTTGTCAAATACCAAATTTTTCAAAAAAAGCCTATGGAAACCATATAGATATAGTAAAAAAAGTTTTTAGTTTTTTAACATCAAAAGTTGGAAAAGTTTCTAATGACTATATAAAAACACAACTTAAATACGTGGATAGATACGACGGCAATATTGATACTCTAACAAATAGAATTTCAAATGTTCGGACTTGGGCTTATATTGCAAATAAAAAAGGTTGGATTGATAATTCTGATTTTTGGATCGAAAGAACAAAAAGTATAGAAGATAAGTTGTCTGATAAACTTCACGAAGAACTTACGAAAAATTTTGTAGATAAAAGAATAAGTGTTCTATCAAGAAGTTTAAAACAGGACATTATATTGGGAACAGAAATCAATAATGAAAACAAAGTGATTATTGATGGCCAATACATAGGTCGATTAAGGGGACTAGAACTAGACTTAGATCTTAAAACCGGTTCATTAAAAACTGATATTAAATCGCTTAGAAAGGCTGCTAGACAGGCAATAGCACCAGAATTAATGAGAAGAACTAATAAGATAGCAAGCGAAGAAAATTTAGAACTTGGAGATGATTATAAAATATATTGGATGGACAATCCTATTGCTCATATCACACCAGGCAAAAATTATTTAAATCCAAAATTAGAGTTGCTGGTTGATGAAGCTATTGATCTAGAATCAAAAGAAAAATTGAAAAAAAATCTAGAAAAGAAATTAGACAAGTTAATTACAAATGAGTTATCTGATCTTGTTAATCTCAGCAAATTAAATTTTAAAAATAATTATGTAAGAGCATTATGCTATCAGTTGTATGAAAATAATGGAGTAATCAAAAGAGAAATAATTGATCCAATAATAAAAAATATTCCTAAAGAGGATAGGGTAATTTTGAGAAAAATAGGCATCAAACTTGGAAGATATAATATTTTTCTTCCTAAAATGCTTAAACCAAGCGCTGTGAATCTTAGAATAAAATTGTGGAAATTATATTTTCCACATGACGAAAAAAATATAATTCCTAAATTTGGCTTAAACTTTCTAACAAATGAAAAAAAAAACAGAAAATTCATGTTAATATGTGGATTTGAAAATTTCGACAAATTTTATGTGAGAGTTGATATTTTAGAAAGACTTTTTTTAAAAATCATTGAAAATACCAAAGCTGGTACATTTAAAATTGATTCTGATATGATAAATTTAGTTGGTTGTAATAAGGAAAATTTTTTCAAGCTATTGAAATTGATGAAATATAAACATAAAAAAGTTGAAAAAAGCGAAGAAGAATATTTTGTATATCGACCTAAACATAAAAAAAATATACAAAAAAATGCAATCAAAAAACTAAATAAAAATAAACTGTTTGATAAACTGTCAGAGTTGAGATTCAGATAAATGTTTAGAAAAATATTTAAGAAAGATAACGAAAAAGAAATAGGAAACAAAAATATTTTGGTAACATCATTGTTAATACATGCCGCAAAAATAGATGACAATTATACAAATATTGAAAAAGAAATAATTAAAAAAGCGTTAATAAATCTAAACTTAACAACATCAAACGAAGTAGAAAAATTATTAATAGAAGCAGAAAAAAAAGAGAAGGAATCAAATCAAATTATTGAATTCACAAAGGAAATCAAAAAAAACTCAATAGAATTCAGACTTAAAATAGTTGAAATACTTTGGAAAATTGTGTATTCGGATGCCGTCAGTAATAACTATGAATCTAATTTAATCAGAAGAGTTTGCGGTTTGTTGTATGTTCCTGACAGAGACTCTGGGTTGATTAAACTGAAAGTTAAAAATTCAATAAAATAAGTATGACTTATATTGTTAATGATAAATGTATTAAATGCAAACTGATGGATTGTGTGGAGGTTTGTCCAGTAGATTGTTTTTATGAAGGTGAAAATATGCTCGTAATCAAACCTGACGAGTGTATAGACTGTGGAGTTTGTGAACCTGAGTGCCCTATAGATGCCATTGAACCTGACACTAATGATAACACGAGCGATTGGGTTAAGCACAATACAAAATATGGTGCTCTATGGCCAAATATAACAAAAAAAAGAGAAGAAGATGTACCTCAGGATCAAGAAAAATGGCGCGCGGTCAAAAATAAACTTAAATATTTCAGCAAAACGTCAGGTAAAGGAGATTAATATTCACTTATGAGAAAAAAGAAAAGAGGAAGAAAGAAAAAATCAAAGAAAATCCTAAAGAAAAAACAAGGAAAAAAAGAATTAAAAAAAAAGATTGATCCAAGTAACTTTAAGCCAAATGGAGAAAAAATTAAGATCAAAAAAATAAAAAAACAACCTAGTGAAAAAAAAATTTATAATATTAAAGACTATATTGTGTATCCAAAACACGGTGTTGGAAAAATCGTTGCTGTTGAAAAAGCTAAAATAGGTGATATAGACATAAATTTTTACAAGATTTTTATAGAAAAAGAAAAACTTACGTTAAGTATACCTTTAAATCAGCAATCGTTTTTGAGACCCATTTCCAGTATCAACCAAATCAATAAAACAATCAATATTTTAAAAAATAAGCCAAAAATAAAAAAAACTATGTGGAGTAGAAGAGCTCAAGAATATGAACAAAAAATCAACTCGGGAAAGATTTATGAGTTGGCAGAAGTAGTAAGAGACTTAAATAATAAAACAGACGAGATTGCAGAACAATCTTATAGTGAAAGACAACTTTTTGAAAAAGCATACAATAGATTAAAAAGTGAAATTGAGGTAGTTCTCGGACATAAAGCTCAACAAAAGATGGATAAAGCTTTAAGACGTGCAGAAAAGCTCACTTAATAAATAAAAGTCAATAAAAAACGCCCTCTTTTGGAGGGCGTTTTTAACAAAAAAGCTTATCTTCTTCTTTTTTTAGCTTTCTTCTTCTTTTTTGCTTTTTTTCTACGTTTAGCCATTTTTTCAACTCCCTTTATATTTTAATTTAAACAAATCATTAAGTGATTCGTTTGTTGTTTTAAACTTTATGTTTTTTTTTACTGATGTCAAACATTAATTATGTTGGCAAATTTAAAATAAATTAATTTAATTTTTTTATTATTAAAATAAACAAGTAATAACGTTACTTATTTAATCATTTTATTGTTTGAGATGCTGTTACCTATATTATTTTTTATAGAAATTTTCTAAAATATTTTTGTATTTTAGAGTTACTTTGTTTCTTTTTACTTTCATTGTTGGTGTCAACAATCCATTTTCAATTGAAAAGTTTTCATTAATTAAATGAAATTTTTTTATTTTTTCAACTAAAGTTAAATTTTTATTTATTTCATTTATTATTTCGTTTATTTTTTCTTTTTGTTCTTTGAATTCTTTACTTGGGACGATTAGCGCAACCAAATATTTTTTTCCTTCTCCGTATACCAAACACTGGTCTATTTCTGGAGAATTTGATAGTTGATTTTCAATTTTAGCTGGAGAAATATTATCTCCCCCTGCGCTGACAATTATATCTTTTTTTCTATCCGTTATTTTTAAGTAACCGTCTCTAGGATCTATTTCTCCAATATCTCCCGTATATAACCAACCATCTTTAATAACTTTTGCGGTGTCTTCTTTTTTATTCCAATAACCTAACATTACATTCTCTCCCTTAACCAAAATTTCTCCATCTTCAGCAATTTTAACTTCATTTCCTTTAAATGGTGGTCCTACGGTTTCTACCCTAATTTTATGAATTGGATTACAGCTAACCACTGGAGAAGTTTCGGTCAAACCATATCCTTGCAAAGTGGGTAATCCTATGGCATTTAAAAATTCTCCTATTTCTTTATCCAGAGCACCACCCCCTGATACAAAAGCTTTTAAATTTCCACCAAACTGTTTTTTTACTTTTTTTCTAACCAAAGTGTTTACCACTGAATTCATAAGTCTTTCTGGAAAATTCATTTTTTGTTTTAATAGCTCTTTTTTTCCTAAATCGATTGTTGCTTTAATTAATTTTTTCTTAAATCCTTTCGCTTTTTTCATATTCATGTTTATTTTGTTATAAAGATTTTGATAAAATCGTGGAACTGCAGTCATAATAGTTGGTTTGGCTTCTGAAATATTATCTAAAAGTTTTTCTATTTTTTCTGCGTAAAAAACTTTTGCACCAACTGCAATTTGCGCAAACTGGACTGTGTGCTCATAAGAATGTGATAGAGGAAGCCAGGTTAAAAAAATTGGCCTCTTGTCAATTAATGGTTTTAATATTTCACAAGCTCCCTCCAAATTATTTAATATGCCTCCATGACTTAAAATGACCCCTTTGGGGTTTCCGCCCGTTCCGGATGTATATATTATGCAGGCTGGAGAACTTCTTTTTAAATTTAAATTTTTTATTTTATCATTTTCTTGTAAATCGTTTTTAATTATAGAATTAAAATCTAAATATTTATCTTTATAATCTTCTTTTTGGATTTCATCGAAAGTAATTACTTTTCTTACAAAAGATTTTTCCTCGATTATATTTTTTAACTTGTCATGCATCTCGTTATTTGAAACAATGATTACAGAAGGTCGGCAATCTTCAATTATGTATTTATAATCTTTTTCGGTATAGGTTGTATACGCAGGTACCGTAATTCCACCCGCTAGCATTACCGCAATATCGGAAATCATCCACTCTGGTCTATTTTCAGAAACTAAAAGGCATCTATCGTCACTCGCAATGTTTTCTTTCAAAGTTTTTGCTAACTTATAAATATTTGATGATGTTTCGCCCCAACTGAACTTTTTGTTGTTTTTAGGATTAAGCCATTCCAAGAAAGCAATTTGAGGATTTTGTTTTTTAGCCTGATAAAAAAATAAATCTACTAAGCTTTTAAATTCATTTAAATTCATTTAATTTTGGTGGGCAAAGAGAGACTCGAACTCTCACAGTATTGCTACCACAGGATTTTGAGTCCTGCGCGTCTACCAGTTCCGCCATTCGCCCTTTTCTCCTTTTAGTTAATGTTTATGTAGTTATTATGTTTTGAAATTACGAAGGACGCAACTAAAAAATAGTTTTATTGTCAATGAATTACACTGAAAGATTTGCCAAAATAATCTTGTTTATAGTCCTGGATTTTAATTTCCATTACTCTTGAAGTGGAAGGACCTATCTCGCATTGTTTTATGATCTCATTAACATCCTTGTTATTGCCAATGAGAAGAACTTCTACTTCACCTTTTATTGTATTTTTAACCCAGCCGTGAACATTTTTTTCTGTTGCTTTCACATACAACCAATTTCTAAAACCAACACCTTGCACTTTTCCAAAAATTAATAGGTGTTTTTTCATCAAAAAAATATAATAAAGTTATTCAATATTATCATTTAGCAAAGGTACAAATTTTACGCTACATAATTCTTTTTCTAAATAAGTTTCATTACTTTTTTTTATTAATAAAAGTTTTTGAATATCTAATGATTTTTTTTTAGGCATAATTAGACATCCATGATTTTTTAAATTTTTCAATAGTTTGTCAGGTATTATTTCTGATGCAGCACTAACAATTATAGCATCAAATAAAACCTTTGCATTCCAACCTTCAGTTCCATTACCTAATATAAAATTAATATTTTTTAAATTGAGTTTTAGAATTCTTTTTTTAGCCTGATCCAGTAACTTATTGTATATCTCAATTGTACAAACTTCTTTGCACAAATAAGAAAGTATTGCCGTTTGATATCCTGTGCCAGTACCTATTTCCAAAACTTTATCTGTTTTTTTCAATTTCAAGCAAGAAATCATATATGCCACAACATAGGGTTGTGATATGGTTTGGCCACAATCTATTGGTAATGGAATATTTTCATAAGCACGATCAATTAATCCCTGTGCAACAAAAAACTCTCTAGGAACTTTTTCTATAGCACGTAATATATTTTTATCAGAAATTCCTTCAATTTTTAGTTCTCTAATAAGATCTTTGTTATCTAACATTTTCTATTTCTCAGAAAAAATGGCGATCCCGGCGGGAATCGAACCCGCAACTGCTCCTTAGGAGGGAGCCGTTATATCCATTTAACTACGGGACCTTTTCATAAAATATAAAACTTTAAAAAAAATTAAAATAGATTATTTATTTTTTAAATAGTTTTTCTAACTAAATATACGAATATTAAAGATGTAAAGAACATTATTAAACTGTATGTGGCCGCGGGGATAACATACGCACCTCCACCAAAAATTGATGTTGCTACAAATATAGCAAGTGTCCCATTTTGCAATCCACATTCAATTGTAATACATTTTTTTTGTTCATTACCTGAACCCAATAATTGAGCAAGATAAAATGCTACAACCATCATAATTACATTCAGTAATAAAGTTATTAACCCCGCTTGAGCAAAATATGAGACGATATTTTCTTTTTCAGCTGCTATTGCACCCAATAAAACAAGTACAAAAAGCACCATTGATACTCTCTTTGCCATTGGTTCGAATTTTATTACTGCGGTTGGGATAAATTTTCTGAATAACATGCCTAATATAACTGGCACCGTAACGATTAAAAACATATCTCGAGCCATACTCAGTAAAGAAATATCTTGAGCTATACTTGTGTCAGCCAATAGTCCAATCGATGTTAAAACGATAAACGGAATTGTAACAACACTTAGCAAACTAATAATAGCTGTTAGTGATATTGAAAGCGCTACATCACCTTTTGCAAAATAAGTTAATAAGTTAGATGTCACGCCGCCGGGTGCAGCAGCAATTATCATAACTCCTATTGCCAGTTCGGGTGCAATCGGCCATATCTTTACAAGAATAAACGCAATAATCGGAAGTATAATAATCTGTGAAAAAGCTCCTACAAAAAAATCACGAGGTTGTCTTGCAACTCTCAAAAAATCTTCTCCCGTAAGCCCCAATCCCAATGCAAACATTATAAAGGCTAAAGCCAAAGGTAAAATAACATCTGTAACAATATTCATAAGTATGATTATGTTATTATAATTAATCTATGAATAAAAGAATATTAATATTTTCATTCATTATTTTACAATTTTTATCATCTTTCCATGTAGACTCCTTAACCCAAGCTTCAGAAAATTACTTAAAAGGCAGATTTTATAATAGCGTCAAAAATCATTTTTTGATTGCTACTAAAAAAATGAATGACAGTAGATTTAAAAAAACAGTGATAGTTATTTTAGAAAATGATGAAGATGGTGCTTGGGGACTCGTTATAAACAAACCCATGGGATCAATACCACTGGCTCTGTTAATAGATTCTTCGATAAGTACATCCGAAGAAAGAGAAGCATTATATAAGGTACACATTCCAATATATTGGGGTGGACCTGTTGATACAAAAAAAATTTTCATCTTGCATTCAACTGAATATCAAAATGAAACTACTAAAAGTTTTGGCATCATCTCCATTACGGCAGATTCTAAAATTTTAATTGACATTGCAGAAAATAAGGGACCAGATAAAAGCTTAGTTATTTTAGGATATTCTGGATGGGGCAATGGTCAACTCGAGGGTGAGATGGAAAGAGATCATTGGATTTTATCAGACCTGGATATTGATATAATTTTTGAAAAAGAGTTAAACAAAAAATGGCCAAAAGCATATAAAAAAAGTTTTATTCCTTTATGAAAATTTAAGTTTGATAAAATTAATAATTTTTATTATTCACTTTCTAAATTCCCAAGGATATTTGAATTTCATTGACCAAATACCAAGATTTCTTTGTTTTGCGTATTCTTCATCTTTAATAAATTTTGTTGAGTATTTTCGGTATGCAAATGCATATCCACTTCTCACCAAATACCTGGATAAACTGCTTTCATTAATGAAACATTCGGCCAAAAATCTATTATAAAAATCTTTTCCTTCTTTTATGCATGTAGGAATTTTATTTCCTATTCTTTTTAAAAGAACTTCTTTAGCTAATATTCCACAATAAACTGGTTGATCATATTTAATGCAAGTTTGTTTCAACTCAGGAGCATCTATTCCCGAAAATCTGATTTTTTCACCATGAAGTATAATTGTATCACCATCAATTATTCTTAAATCTCCTGCTTTTACTTCGATGTTATAAAAAGATACTGAAAATAAAAAAAAACATATCAACAGAAATTCTTTCATTATTTTTTTGATATTTTTTTTAGTTTTTCTCTGAATGTTTCGTTGATCGTGAAGTAATGCCCTCTTTCATCGTGAATGCTTGTTCCTATTCTATGATAACGATTTATGTGATCAACAAATTTTTCCAATTTAACTTCTACCGTTTGTCCTGTATCATCCTTTAAAATTACTGTTTTCTTCATAAAAAGTTAACATTTTATTTTGTCATCAACAAAAATTTCTCCATCAGTTAATATTTCACAACGCAATCCACCTTTTTGTAAAAATTCTTTAATTATATTTTTCTGCTTCAGGGATTCTTGTAAATATTTGCAAGGTCTACATAAATCGTGTGCCTTAACTTTAACTTTTCCAATTAAAAACTCACTACCCTCTAATTCATTAAGCCGAATACCTTCTGTGATAATATTTCTTCTAAAACTTATAGATGGAATAGATACTCCATACTTGTGATTGTAGTAGTTAATATTTTCAATCTCGATAAGTGTAATTTGACATCTTTTGTCATTATCATTTTTAAAATGATATTCATTAACCAAACCCTTGCCTGCGATAGCTTTAACATTATTGACGCTTCTTATTGCTCCTTTGGGATTTTCCGAGATTGCGATTCCTATTACCTTGCTCATATGTGCCAATCTAAAAAAATGTTTTATAGAGATTTATTTCTTGCGACTAGAACAACACACACATTGAGAAATTAATATAGCCATAAGCAACCAGACAATAAATGCCTCTCCATGCGACATGTCATAAGATGCACCAAAAGCTCTTGCGATTACCAAGACTGTATAAACCAATATCGGGGACAAAACCAATGACCCAACTAATTTTATTAACGTACATTTAATGTTCATAATTAAATAGTATAGTATAACAAAACGATTTTAAACAAAAAAAATGATTAAAAGCTTATATGACAAATGTGTTGCTTGGGCAGGATATAAATACGCAAAACAAATTTTGGCAATTGAAGCATTTATAGAAAGCTCTTTTTTTCCTATACCACCTGATGTGATGATTGTTCCTATGGTGATATCAAAAAAAAATGAATTTATTCGAATAGCTTTAATAGCAACCATTTTTTCAGTTTTGGGTGCACTATTTGGTTATTATATTGGTTATTCTTTAAATGAAGTTGCAATAAAAATTTTTGAATTTTATGGTTATGAATACTCTGATGCGTTTAAAGAAAAGTTTTCAACTGGAGGCGGCTTAGTGGCTTGGTTAGGTATATTATTCACAGCAGGCTTCACACCCCTTCCGTTCAAACTTTTAACTATTTCTAGTGGAATAATTCACTATAACCTAATAACTTTTATTTCAATCTGTATTATAACGCGAGGTTTAAGATTTTTTTTAGTTGCATATCTAACTCATAAATTTGGTCAAAAAATTGGTCCCTTCTTAGAAAAACAAGGAACAAAATTGAGTATCATTATTGCTGGAATTGTTATTCTATTGGCAATGGCTATTTACTTTTTGTCTTTTAAATAAAAATGAGTAAACAAATAAATAAAAAATTTCTATTTACTACACTTGTGTTTATTTCACTAGTTTTAATATCTGCTTTTGTAATTGAATACAAAATGGATCACAAACCTTGTAGATTATGTCTTTATGAGCGTATTCCATATTTTCTTGCAGTTTTTCTAATAACAAAAATTTTTTTTATTAGAAGTTATGAAAAATTAACTCTATTAATATTGTTCTTAGTATTTACGGTGAGTTCAGTGCTAGCTTTTTATCATTTTGGAATAGAACAGGGTTTTTTTGAAGAATCATTTGCATGTACAGTTGGAAATTTTTCAGAAACTCTATCAAAAGAAGAGATTCTTGAACAATTAAAGCAAAATACCATAAGTTGTAAAGATGTTAGTTTCAAGATACTTGGTTTGTCTCTTGCTGCAATTAATGCCGTGTTTTCATTTGTTTTAGGTGTTATATTTTTAAAGCTATTTATGAGCTATGGAAAAAACTGACAAAAAAACTTTAGAAGAAATTATAAGATTAGCTTTTTTAAGGTAGTAATTCTACATCCCAATATAAGTAATCCATCCAACTTTCGTGTAAAAAATTTGGAGGAAAATTTCTTCCATTTTGATGTAAATCTTCGATTGTTGGTCGAAAAGGTTTTCTATATAATTTCATCTCAGAACTAAAGTATAATTTACCACCCTTTTTAACATTACATGTTGAGCAAGCCGTCACAACATTTTCCCAATCTGTCACTCCCCCTTTTGATTTTGGTAGTAGATGATCAAATGTTAAATCTTTATTAGCCCCACAATATTGACAAGCAAATTTATCTCTCAAAAAAACATTAAATCTGGTGAAATTAGGGTTTTCTGAAGGTTTGATAAAACTTTTTAAAGCTATCACGCTAGGTAAACTCATTTCGAAAGAAGGACTTCTTACTTTTCTTTTATAATTTGATACAATGCTCACTCTTTCAAGAAAAACAGATTTGACAGCATCCTGCCAACACCAAAGTGAAAGCGGATAGTAGCTCAACGGTCTAAAGTCGGCATTCAAAACTAATGCAGGGCATTTTTCCAATGGAACTTTCTCCGAGGCAGCTATTATCATACGCACTAGGTTAACGGATTAAAATAAATTTTGCAAGAAATAGTTTATTAAAAAATTCTTTCAGTTATAAAAGATTTTTTTTTAAAAATTTAAGACCTAGACTAGAACCCTCCATGGGTATTCTGTGCTCACAATTCTTAAACATTTTAATTTTAATTTTCAAACCGTGACTTACTAGATATTCCTTTGCTTCTAACAAATGTGTTGGTGAAACAATTGTATCATTCGCTCCGTGCATTAAAAACATTATTGGTTTTGAGTTAATATTATCAGATAAATGTTTTTGATTAATTATTTTCCCAGAATAACCAAGCAAACAATTTATTTTTTTACTTTTTTTAAGTGCAGTTTGAATGCTCATCATGCAACCTTGGCTGAATCCTACCATTGCTAAGCTGATTGGCTCCAGTTGTAAATCATCTAAAATTTGATTTAAAAATATGTTTAATTTTTTTTCTGCAGCTAAAGATTTTTCAAGAATTTCATCTTCTTTTTCTGATGTTAAATCAAACCATTGATAACCCTGAGAATTAATCGTGCAAACTTCTGGTGCATTTGGACTTATAAAAATAGCATCGGGCAAGAACCTCTGCCAATTAATTGCAAGAGCACTTATATCTTTCCCGTCACCCCCATAACCATGGCATAATACAATAACTTGTTTGGGTTTGTTTTTTGAATAGGGTTGTATTGAAATTGAGTCCAAAATATAATTAGTCATAACTTAACAGCCATTTTATAAATTTTTTATCCTGAAAATCGATTGATCCGATAATTCTAGCAAATTCTTCACCTTTTTTATTTACCAAAATCGTTGTGGGAACTCCTCTTAATTTAAATTCCTTCACAAAATTTAAATTACGGTCAAAGAAAATTCCCAATTTTTGAATATTAAGATCTTCAAAAAATTTTTTTGTTTTTGTAGTATTGTGTGTTTCCATATTTACCGCAAAAACTTGTAAATTTTTAAAATTATTACTTTTATAAAGTTCGTCCAGTGAAGGCATCTCTGCTCTACAAGGGCTACACCATGTTGCCCAAAAATTAACAATTATAAGTTTTCCGTAGTAATTTTTCAGGTCAATTGTGTCACCCGAAAAGTCTTCAAATGTAACCGATGAAATTGCCCTAGGGGTTTCATTTATAGCTATATTATTGAGTGGCACATCTTCGCTTGTTTGTGCTATTGATAAAAAAATATTAAAACAAAAGAGAAAAAATAAAAATTTTATAATTTTTTGATTTATAAACATTAAGTATAAGAACTTAACATATGAAAGACAAAAATAAAGCCGTTTGGGGTGCTAGATTCAATAAAGCTACGTCAGAAATTTTTGAAAAAATTGGTGCATCAATTGACGTGGACAAAAGACTGTTTGAGGAAGACATTTTAGGTTCTATTATACATGCACAAATGTTGGTTAAACAAAAAATAATCAACAAAAAAAGGGGTAATAGAATAATTTTAGGATTAAAAAAAATTGAAAATGAAATAAAAAAAAATAAATTTATTTTTAATAAAAAATATGAAGATATTCATCTAAATATTGAAAAAAGGCTCTATACAATTATTGGTGCAGATGCTGGTTATTTGCATATAGCAAGATCGAGGAACGATCAGGTAATTACAGATTTTAAATTATGGATAAAAAAGGCTTCAAAAAAAATTGTTAAAAATTTAAATAGCTTGATTAAAAGTTTTCTAAAAAAATCAGAAGGAAATATCAAAACAATTATGCCTGGCTTAACACATTTAAAAAATGCACAACCAATTTCTTTTGCCCATTATTTATTAGCTTATATAGAAATGTTTAAAAGAGATAAAAAAAGATTTATCAGTAACATTAATTATATTGATGAATGTCCTCTCGGAGTCTGCGCTTTAGCGGGAACATCTTATAAAATAGACAGAAATTTTACTTCAAAAAAATTAGGTTTTAAAAAACCGACTAATAATTCAATCGACACTGTATCCGATAGGGATTTTGCTTTAGATTTTTTATCATCGGCTTCTATTTGTGCAATGCATATCTCTAGGCTTGCTGAAGAGTTAATTATTTGGAATTCTGATGCTTTTAGACTTATTAAATTTGATGACAAAATGTTGACTGGTTCTTCAATAATGCCTCAAAAAAAAAATCCTGATCCGGTAGAACTAATAAGAGGTAGAGCGGGGAAAAATTTTGGTTCATTACAAGCAATGTTAACAACGATGAAAGGTTTACCTTTATCATACTACAAAGATATGCAAGAAGATAAAGCGCTAGTATTTCATAGTTATGATACTCTGTTAGGATCTATTATTATAACAAATGAAATTATTAGAACTTTAAAACCTAACAAAGAAAGGATGCTTTCTTTGTCTGATGAAGGTTACACTACTGCTACCGACTTTGCCGATTATCTTGTTAAAAATAACAACTTGTCTTTTAGAGAAGCATACAAAATTTCTGCTAAATTAGTGAATTATGCCGAAAAGAAAAAAAAGAAATTGAGTCAACTTGACTTTAAAGAAGTAAAAAAAGTGAAAAATGATTTAGACAAAAATGTAATGAAAGTATTTGATGTTAGACATTCAGTAGATTCAAAATCTTCGTATGGCGGGACTGCTACAAAAAATATAAAAAAAATGATATTAAAACTTAAAAAGGAATTTAAATAATGAGAATGTTATTGGTAATGATTAGCATATGCATAATTTGTTCATCGTGTGGTAAAAAGGGCGATCCACAATACAAATCTACAAGCCTTCGCAATCTAACTATTTATTCAAGATAAAAAAGATGGACCACATTCGAATTAGAAAAAATAGCCTTTGGATTGAAAATATACTAGCGTTTAAATTGGCGCGTATATATAAAACTCCTTTTTATTGTTATTCACTTTCGCAATTAAAAAATAATTTCAATAGTTTTAATAATATATTCAAAGCTACTAAACCGATTATATGCTTTTCTGTAAAATCTAATTCTAATCTTACTTTGCTCAGAGAGCTAAAAAAATTAGGTTCTGGTGCAGATGTTGTGTCAATTGGAGAATTATTAAAAGCAATAAAAGCTGGAATTAATCCAAAAAAAATTGTTTTTTCTGGTGTTGGAAAAACAGAAGAAGAAATTCGGACAGCAATAAATAAAAAAATATTATTAATAAATGTTGAATCGGAAAGTGAGGCCAATCTCATTAATAAAATTTCAAAAAAATTATCTAGAAAAACTTCTATTGGAATAAGATTAAATCCCAATGTAACTGGAAAAACACATAAAAAAATCTCGACAGGTGGAAAAAATGAAAAGTTCGGTTTACTTTACAAAGATTACATAAATCTTTGTCAAAAAATTAACAAAATGAGAAACTTAAAATTGGAAGGATTGAGTGTTCATATTGGTAGTCAAATTACAAGTATTAAACCATTTAAAGAAGTATTGTCTGTGCTCAATAAAATACTTAACAAAACGAAAATAAATTTTAAATTTATCGATTTAGGTGGTGGCATGGGAATCCCTTATTCAAGTAAAGAAAAAAAAATAAATTTGAAACAATATTCTATATTAGTACAAAAGTTTTCAAAAAATAAAAATGTTAAAATTATATTCGAGCCAGGTAGATTTATTGTTGGAAACACAGCAGTATTAATTTCCAAAATTATTTACATTAAAAAAGGCAATAACAAAAAATTTGTTATATTAAACGCTGGCATGAATAATCTAATGAGACCAGCTTTATATGATTCGCATCATCAAATTATTCCTTTAAAAAGAACAAACAAATTATTCAAAGGAAATCTTGAGTTTGTGGGTCCTGTCTGTGAAAACTCAGATAAATTCGCTAATCAAAAAAATTTTTGGCAAATCAAAGAAGGAGATTACATCGCTCTAGCTAATGTAGGTGCTTATGGAATGTCTTTATCATCAAATTACAATACAAGACCTACTGTTGCTGAGGTCATGGTAAGCGGTTCAAAACATAAGATGATAAAAAAAAGACAAAGTTTGGAAAATTTGGTTAATAATTAATTCAACATCCATTTTAAATGCTGCTTTTAAGATCATTATTGTTTAATCTTTTTTTGTACACGGGAATTGCTACTGTTTTCTTAATTGCATTGCCGACACTATTTTTACCTGCAAAAATTACTTTGTTATTCGGAAAATTTTTAGGTTACTATGTAATTTTTATAGTAAGAATCTTTTTAAATACAAAAGTAGAGTTTAAAGGAACCGAAAATATACCTAAAAATGAAAAATATTTTGTTGCTTCTGCACATCAATCCATGTTTGAAACCTTTGCGCTACAAAGTATACTTGATTATCCTGTTTTTATTTTAAAAAAAGAACTCCTCAAAATTCCTTTGTTTGGGCTTTATTTAAAAAAAATTAAATCAATAGAAATAATAAGAAACACAACCACAAAAGATAATCTTAATTTCTTTGATAGAGTTGCAAATATTATCAAAAATGAAAATAGACCTCTTTTAATATTTCCCCAAGGAACAAGAGTGATGGTTGATGATAAAGTGCCTTTTAAAAAAGGAGTTGGAAGAATATATGAAGCATTAAATATTTCTTGTGTTCCTGTTGCGCTAAATTCAGGTAAAGTTTGGCCAAAAAATGGGATAATTAAATATCCAGGCAAAATAACGGTATCCTTTTTAGAACCGATAAAACCTGGACTTAATCGAAATGATTTTATTAAAAATTTAGAGATGAAAATTTACAACGAAATTAAAAATATTTCTTAATCTTTACTTTCTTCCAAAATTAGCTTTGCCTATATCCTGACCCGCTTTTACGATTTCTTTTCTAATTTTTTTTGTTTTTGTAAAAATTTTTTCCAATTTTTTTTCGTTTTTGTTTTTAATTGCTTTTTTTAGATCTCTTAAGTTTTCAATAAATTTATCAATCATTATTGATGCATTTTCTCTATTTTGAATAAAAATATCTCTCCACATAATAGGATTGGAGGCTGCAATTCTTGTAAAATCTCTTAATCCACCAGCACTATATTTCACAATTTCTTGTTTTTTTTTCTCATTGATATCTAACGTCGTATTTACAATATTATACGCTATTAAATGTGGTATATGACTTGTGATTGATAAAATGTAATCATGTTGTTTTGCATCCATAATATCAACTCTACTTCCTATTTTTTTCCAAAAATTTTTTAGTAATTTAATATCTCGTTTTTTAGCTTGACTGCTTGGGGTTATAATGCACCATCTATCTTTAAAAAGTTCAGAAAATCCTGCCTCAGGCCCACTTTCCTCTGTTCCGGCTATCGGATGTGATGAAATCCATGACACGTTTTTGGGAATATTTTTTTCAATCAAGGAAATTACTTTTTCCTTAACTGATCCAACATCAGTTAATATTGCTCCATTTTTCAGTGAATTTTTTATTTTAAAAATCAGACTCTTATAACTACTTAAAGGTGTGGCAATTATAATTAAATCAGATTCTTTTACCATTTTTTTTGTGTCCGAACTTGATTCGTTCACTATATTTAATTTGATTACTTTTTTATTTGTAGTATCTGATCTATTAGAAGAAACTATTTTAACTGAAAGATTGTTTTTTTTTATTGCTCTCGCTATCGAAGAGCCAATCAAACCACATCCAATTATACATACTTTCTTGAACATTATTTCAATATGCTCCCAATGGATTGTATGAAATGTTCATTGGCTTTTTTATTTCCAATGGTAAGTCTTAGAGCATTAGGTATTTTATATTGTGTCATTTTCCTTAAAATCAAACGTTTGCTAGCTAATTTTTCAAAAATCTTATCCGAACTAATTTTTTTCTCGCCAAAATTTATCAAAAAGAAATTTGTCGTAGGTTCATTTACTTTAATGTTATATTCCTTTAAAACAGAAAATATTTTTTTTGACCATAGTGTATTATATTCAATTGCTTTGTTTATCCATCCTTCATCTTTGATGGCTTCAACACCTGCTGCAAGAGCAGCTCTATTTACATTAAAAGGAGGTTTAATTTGATACATGGCATCAATTATTTCTTTGGAAGAATAACCCCAGCCTAACCTTAAACCCGCTAGACCATAAATTTTAGAAAAGGTTCTTGTGACTAATACATTGGTAAAATCTTTAAAAAGCTCCAAGCCAGAAGTAAAATCATCTGAGTATAAAAATTCAAAATATGCGTCGTCAACTACCATAAGAATATTGCTTTTAAGTCTTTTTCTTAAATTTAGCATTTCATCTTTTGACAAATAAGTACCTGTGGGATTGTTGGGATTTGCAATAAATACGATTTTAGTTTTGTTAGTAACTTTTTTTAATATCTCATCCACTGATGCTTTGAAATTTTTCTCCTTAGCCAATACTACTTTAGCCTTATGCTGCAGCGTATATATTCCGTACATAATAAATCCAAATTCGGTAACAATAACTTCGTCTTCCGGTTCTAGAAAAAGTCTGCATGTTAGGTCGAATATCTGATCAGAGCCTGATCCGCAAATAATTCTTTTGGAATCAATATTAAATTTCTCAGCCAGAACTTCCCTTAAAGAGCTCGAGTCCGATTCTGGATATTTAAAAATTTTATTTTTATCATTTTCAAATGCCTGAATTGCTTTTGGGCTTGGTCCTAAGGCAGATTCATTTGCGGATAATTTTATTGGATTATCAACTTTTTTAAATTGAGATAATCCTCCAATATATCTTTCAACTCTAAATTTTATTGGTTTCGGCAAAGTCATAATTTTTTAATATATAAATTGTAACGGTAAATACTATATATGCAGCTTTGTGGCAAAATAAATACAAACCAAATTGACAATAGATGTACTTTTTAGTACAAAAAGACGGCGCTGATTTAACTTAAATTGCGAGCGCCTAAAAAAAACAGCTAAAAAAGGTTTTTTGCCCAGTTTAGCTGGGTTTTTTTTTGTTTGATATGAATGACGAAATTAAAAATATAAAAAAAATAATTATTAATAGTTCTTTTGAGTTGGATTGTGGAAAAACAATCAAAAACTTTCCTTTAGCTTACGAAACTTATGGAACTTTGAATAAAAGTAAGAATAATGCTGTATTTGCTTTTCATGCTTTAACTGGTGATCAATTCGTTACAAACGTCAATCCCATCACCAAAAGAGAGGGATGGTGGACTACTGCTGTAGGTCCAGGAAAGGCAATTGATACAAACAAATATTTTGTAATTTGTTCAAATGTTTTAGGTGGATGTATGGGAAGCTTTGGCCCAAGAGAAATAAATCCAGAAACCAACAAAGTATATGGAACCACTTTCCCAGTAATAACAATAAGGGATATGGTTAGAGCTCAAAAATATTTACTAGATCATTTGGGTATCAAAAAATTACTTGCCGTAACAGGTGGATCTATGGGTGGAATGCAAGTATTGCAATTTACTTCGTTGTATCCTGACAAAACTCATTCTGCTATTCCAATAGCTTGTAGTGCTAGTCATTCTGCGCAAAACATTGCATTAAACGAGTTAGGTCGACAGGCAATCATGACCGATCCCAATTGGAAAAAAGAAAACTCAACACCCGATAAAGGTTTAGCAATAGCAAGAATGGCTGCACACATTACCTATTTATCCAAGCAAGGATTGCAGGAAAAATTTGGAAGAAAATTACAAGATAAAGGAAGTTTAAAATTTGGTTTTGATGCTGATTTTCAAATAGAAAGTTATTTACGTCATCAAGGAGCAACTTTTGTAGATAGGTTTGACGCTAATAGTTATTTGTACATCACCAGAGCTATGGATTATTTTGATTTGGAAAAACAATTTAATGGTAACTTGTCACTCGCCTTCAAAAATACAAAATCAAAGTTTTGTGTAATATCATTTTCATCCGACTGGCTTTATCCCACTATTGAAAATAAAGAAATAGTGATAGCTTTAAATGCCTGTGGTGCAAACGTCGGTTTTGTTGAAATCAATTCTGATAAAGGCCATGATTCATTTTTGTTAGATGTGCCAGAATTCTTAAAAACAATAAGTGAATTTCTTAATTCAACTTATAACGAGATAAATAATAATGAAAAAAGAATTTGAAGTAATATCTCAAATAATCCAAAGCAATAAAAGAGTTTTGGATATCGGATGTGGAGATGGAACGCTAATGGAATATCTTAAAATCAAGCAACAAAATGACGTCAGAGGTCTTGAGCCGCAGAAAGATCTTGTGCAAAAATGTATTTCGAAAGGCCTTTCAGTAATTGAGGGTGATGCTGAAAAAGAATTAGTTCAATTTCCAAAAAAATCATTTGATTATGTTGTGCTAAGTCAAACACTACAGGCTTTTTTAAATCCCGAAGGAGTTTTAGATCAATTGCTTAGAATTGGAAAACAAACAATTGTTTCTATTCCCAATTTTGGATATTGGAAAGTACGTCTTCAGTTATTAATTAAGGGAACTATGCCTATAACTAAAAGTTTGCCTAACGAGTGGTATAACACCCCAAATTTGCATATGTGCACTATTCAAGACTTTGTTAATTTCTGCAAGAAAAAGAATATAAAAATTGATAAGTCTATGTGCTTAACTAACGAAAAAATTTCTGAAATTACAAATAGAAATATGAGTTATAAAAATATTTTTTCACAACTTGGTATATTTCTTATACAATAATTAAATATGCAAATTACTCCAATACCGTGTTTAACAGATAATTATGCCTATATTATTAATGATAATAATTTTAAAATTGTTGGCGTAGTTGATCCGTCCGAAGCATCGCCCGTCATTGATTTTCTTCAACAGCAAAATCTAAGATTAGATTATATATTAAATACACATCATCACTTCGATCACATAGGAGGAAATATTGAATTAAAAAAAAAATATAACGCTAAAATTGTTGGTTTTAATGGTGATAAACATAGAATTCCGGATATCGATATTACGCTCAATGACAAAGAAGAATGGGTCTTTGGAAACTCACAAGTAAAAATATTGCATATTCCTGGGCATACCTTGGGTCATATATGTTTTTTTTTTAAAAAAGAAAAAATCGCATTTACAGGAGATACTCTGTTTTCTCTTGGATGTGGAAAAATTTTTGAAGGAGACCACGAACAATTACTAAGGTCCTTGAATAAAATAAAAAAACTTCCTGGAGATACAAAAATTTACTGTGGTCATGAATATACCTACAGAAATGCAGAATTTTGCATGAAGTATGATGAAGATAATATTAGTCTAAAAAAACGGTTCGAAAAAATAAAAAAATTAAGATCAAACAATTTACCAACAATTCCTGCTATTCTAGATGATGAGCTAAGAACTAATATTTTTCTTAGATGTGATCAGGATGATCTTAAAATTAAGTTAAACATGGAAAACCAAGAAGATTATAGAGTTTTTAGAAAAATTAGGGACTTAAAAGATAGTTTTTAGTCATTGTTATAACTTGACTTGATTAGCTAACGAGTTATATTGCCAACATTTCTAAATATGAAATTAATACAATGTCTTTCGCAGTTATTCAAACGGGTGGTAAGCAATATAAGGTTTCAACAAACGAAATCCTTAAAATAGAAAGACTTAACAATCAAGAAGGCAAAATCATTGAATTTAAAAACGTTCTTTTTTTGAACGATGACAAGATCACAGAAATTGGAAATCCAAATATCCAAGGTGCAAAAGTAGAAGCAAAAATTCTTAAAAATAAAAAAAACAAAACCATATTAGTTTTTAAAAAAAGAAGAAGAAAAAATTCTAGGAAAAAATATGGTCATAGACAACCAATCTCCCTTGTTAAAATAACGAAAATTTTCTCAAAAAATGGCAAGTTAATTGCACAATCAGAACCGAAAAAAGAAAAAATTTCAATCAAGAGTGAAAAAACCGAATCGACTAAGTCAATAAAATCTGAGGATATTTCCTTGAGAATATTAAAAGCAGAAGAAATGAGAAGATTGCAACAAGAAGAAGTAAAAAAAATAAATGAAATAGAAAAGAAAAGGTTAGAAGAAGTGCAGAAAAAAATAAAATTACAGACAAAAAAAAGTGATTTGATTAAGAAAAAAACGACAACCAAAAAGAAACCTTTAACAACAACAAAAAAATGATATTATCAAACTAGGATATTAAATTATGGCAACAAAAAAAGCAGGTGGTTCGTCAAGAAATGGACGTGATAGTGCGGGCAGACGGCTAGGTGTAAAAAAGTATGGTGGTCAGTTAGTGCTACCAGGAAATATTATAGTAAGGCAAAGAGGCACCAGAATACATCCAGGTAACCATGTCAGTATAGGCAAAGATCATACGATATTTTCTTTGATTAAAGGGAAAGTCCAATTTAAAACTAAAAAACTAAACAGAACATTTGTGTCTGTTATCCCCAGTTAATTCCCGATAACTTCGATATTTATTTAATTGTTGTTGTAATATGAAATTTTTAGATCAAGTAAAAATATATGTAAAAGCAGGAAATGGCGGATCTGGTTCTGCAAGTTTTCGTAGAGAAAAGTTTGTAGAGTTTGGTGGGCCTGATGGTGGAGATGGTGGTAAAGGAGGTTCGGTAATTTTTATTGTCGATAGAAATTTGAATACACTTATCGATTTTAAATATCAGCAACACTTTAAAGCCGAACATGGACAAGATGGAAAAAATAAAAAAAAAACTGGAAAAAGTGGAAAGGATCTAATTTTAAAAGTTCCTGTTGGAACACAAATTTTTGAAGAAGATAACAACACTTTAATTGATGACCTTACCAAAACTGATCAAAAGGTATGTGTGGCTAACGGCGGTGAAGGTGGAATGGGAAATACAAGATTTAAAAGTTCTACAAATCGTGCACCAAGAAAAAAAACGAATGGAAATATAGGTGAGAGTTTCTGGATCTGGTTACAACTTAAAGTTATTGCGGACATTGGTATAGTTGGCATGCCTAATTCTGGAAAATCTAGTTTGCTATCTGTGCTTACCAATGCAAAGCCAAAAATTGCTGACTATCCATTTACTACAATTAACCCAAATCTTGGCATTATCACTTATAATAACAAAGAAGTAACTTTAGCTGACATACCTGGTCTTATTGAGGGGGCGCATGAAGGAGTAGGTCTAGGAGACAAGTTCTTAAAACACATAGAAAGATGTAAAAATATCTTACATTTGATTGATATTACTAACGATAACTTGTTAGAAAATTATTCTAAAGTTAGAAAAGAACTTTTCAAGTATAACAATATACTAACAAAAAAAGAAGAAATTATTGTTTTTAATAAAATAGATATGGTCAGTAATGAGGAAATTAATAATAAAATAGATATTTTTAGCAAAAAAATTAGAAAAAAAATTCACACAATATCTGCGCTAAAACACAAAGGTTTATCAACTATAAAAAAAATTCTGGTTAGATATGTACATTGATAAATTTAAAAAAATTGTAATTAAGATAGGGTCATCAATACTAGTAGATGAAAAAGGAAAGCCTAAAAAAAAATGGCTTCAAGAATTTGCTGAAGACATTAAGAATCTTTTAAAGAAGAAAAAGCAAATCGTGATTGTTTCTTCGGGAGCTATTGCAATGGGTTGTGAATATCTTGGAATCAAAAAAAATGGCTTAAGAGTCGACAAAAGCCAAGCTGTTGCTTCAATTGGTCAAATTGAATTAATGGATTTTTATAAAAAAATTTTTGATAAAAATAAAATAAAAATTTCTCAAATACTGCTCACACTAGATGATACTGAACAAAGGAGAAGATCAATAAATGCAAGAAGAACTATCGATAATTTGCTAATAATGGGAATTATACCTATTGTTAACGAGAACGATACTACAGCCACAACTGAAATAAAATATGGAGACAACGATAGACTTGCTGCAAGAGTATCTCAGATTATTGGTGCTGATTGCTTAATATTGTTGTCAGATGTTGATGGTCTTTATAATGATAATCCAAAAAAAAATAAAGCTACAAAATTAATTAAAACTGTTAATAAAATAGATGAAAGTATAAAACAGTATGCAACCAAGACAGAAAATCTCTATGGATCAGGAGGAATGAAAACAAAAATTGAGGCTGCAAAAATTTGCCAACTGTCAGGATGTTATATGGCAATAGCAAATGGAAACTATAATAATCCAATAAAAGAAATGATTGAAAGTAAAAAATGTACTTGGTTTTTACCAAGAATTTCTAAACTTGATGCCAGAAAACAGTGGATCATTGGATCGATTGCTCCTAAGGGTGAAGTAACTATCGACCCAGGTGCGGTACGAGCAATAAATGGTGGAAAAAGTTTGTTACCAGCAGGGGTCAAAAAAATTGAAGGAAATTTTGAAAAAGGTGATCATATTTTAGTTAAGGATCAAAACGATACTGAATGTGCTCGTGGTCTAACCTCTTTCTCTTCGATCGAAATTGAAAAAATTAAAGGTTTTCATAGTAGTAAAATAAAAAATATATTGGGATATTCCACTAGAGAAGAAATTATCCATAAGGATGACCTGGTGAAAGTATAAAAATGTCAAAAAATTTATACATGGAAAAAATGGGCAAAAAAGCAAAACATGCTTCTTCACATCTTTCTAGTTTAAATATTGATAAGAGAAATGCCGTCTTAAAACAATTTAGTCAATATTTAAAAACAAATACCCAATTGATTTTGAATTCAAATAAAAAAGATATATCTAATGCAAGATCTAAAAAAATTAAGTATAGCATGATTGAAAGACTCGAATTAAATAATAAAAA
Organism: uncultured Pelagibacteraceae bacterium; assembly: GCA_913050185.1. Taxonomy (GTDB): domain Bacteria; phylum Pseudomonadota; class Alphaproteobacteria; order Pelagibacterales; family Pelagibacteraceae; genus AG-414-E02. Next base: position 4,336 of record CAJXBA010000002.1, on the reverse strand, counting down.
AATTGAACAAATTAGAAGTTCGATAGACAAAATAATTAAATTCAAGGATCCTGTGGGAAAGACCTTATCTTCTTGGAGAAGACCAAATGGACTGATAATAAAAAGAGTTTCTATACCAATTGGTGTAATCGGTGTAATTTATGAAAGTAGACCAAATGTTACTTCGGACGTTTCCGCTCTATGTTTTAAAACTGGTAATGTAGTAATTTTGCGTGGAGGTTCTGAAGCATTTCATTCTAATAAAATTTTAGCTAAGCTTTTCAAGAGAGCCCTTAAAAAGAAAAAATGTAATGAAAATTGTGTCCAATTTGTTGAAAGTAAAGACAGAAATCATGTTAATTATCTTTTATCGAGTATGAAAAATTATATCGATGTAATAATTCCCAGAGGTGGAAAAGGTTTAGTTAAGAAAGTCTTAAAAAAATCAACAGTTTCGATTATTGGACATTATGAGGGTTTGTGTCATGTTTACGTAGATCAAGAAGCAGATTTAAGCATGGCAATAAAAGTCGTTAAAAATTCAAAAATGAGAAATGTTAGTATTTGTGGAGCTGCTGAAACTTTATTAATAGATAAAACGTGCCTAAAAACTCATTGTAAACCTATATTAGATCAGCTAAGCAAATCAGGGTGTAAAATCATAGGAGATAAGACGATAAAAAAATTTATTTCCGACAAAATGAAAATTGCAACAAAAAAAGACTGGGGAACAGAATATCTCTCTCCCACAATTTCTGTAAAAAGTGTAAATGGGGTAGAGGAGGCCATAGATCACATAAACAAATACGGTTCTTCTCATACAGACTCCATAGTTACAATAAATAAAAAAACAGCCAGGAAATTTCTTTCAAATATTAACAGTTCTATAGCTGTTCATAATGCTTCAACGCAATTTGCTGATGGTGGAGAATTTGGTTTCGGTGCAGAAGTTGGTATATCAACTAGCAAGCTTCATCCTCGCGGCCCGATTGGTGTTGATCAACTCACTACCTACAAATATATTTTAGAAGGCAAAGGACAAATAAGGAAGTAATTTTTGCATAAATTGTCTAAAAAAAATATTAAGATTGGAATTCTGGGAGGAACTTTTGATCCGCCTCACATCGGCCATTTACATATTTCTAAAATTGGCATAAAAAAATTTGGATTAGCTAAACTTATATGGATTATAACAAAAAAAAATCCATTGAAAAAAAAACCTTATTTAACTGTAAAGACTAGAATGATATTATCAAAAAAAATTATAAGGAGAGAAAGAAAAATTTTTGTTCAAAGCTTAGAGAGAAAAGTAAAATCAATAAATACATTTGATTTGCTCAAGTATATGAAAAGTAAAAATAAAAAGTCAAAAATATATTTTTTTATTGGTGCTGATAATTTAATAAATTTTCATAAGTGGAAAAATTGGAGAAAAATACCTGAGCTTGCTAAACTGGTAGTTTTTGCTAGACAAAAATATTCTACCAAAGCGCTTAATTCTATTGCATCAAAAAAATTTGGAAAAAAAGATTGGTTATATATACCAGGGAAAAAGATAAATATTTCATCTTCATTAATTAGAAAATTTTGGTAACGTAAACTTTTATGCAATTAAAAGAAATTGTTCAGCTGAAAGAAGAAATAGAAAATATTTTAAACGATAACAAAGCAATGGAAGTAAAATCAATAAATCTCAAAGATAAAACTTCAATTGCAGATTTTATGATAATTGCAAGTGGTAATTCATCAAGACACATACAAGCTTTATCGGAAGTGTTGTTAGAAAAACTCAAAAAAAATGGGATTGTAAATTGCCGTTTAGAAGGACATAACAGTAATGATTGGAAACTTATAGATGCTGTTGATATTATAATTCATATTTTTCATCCAGAAAAAAGAAAATTTTATGATCTAGAAAGAATGTGGTCTGAATTAATCCCGAAAGAGAGATTTACGCTATGAAAAAAATTTTTAAAGTAAACTATATTTTAATAATCGTGACAATAATATTAACAAATATTTTCAGTACAGCTTTTTCACAAAATATTGACAAGATGTATGAAAAAATCGATCTATTTAGTGAAGTTTTAGAAAAAGTGCAAGATGAATATGTTGATGAAATAGATCAAGCAGAAGTGATGGATTCGGCGATTAATGGTGTGCTTCAATCTTTGGATCCTTATTCTGCTTATATGAGTCCGAAAATTTTTGAGGAAATGGAGACAGAAACTAGCGGAAAATTTGGAGGCTTGGGAATAGAAGTAAGCATGGAAGCTGGAGTTGTTAAAGTCATCGCACCAATTGATGATACACCCGCTGCTAGAGCCGGAATAAAAGCTGGAGATTATATTGTCAGAATAAATGAAGAGCAGGTTCAAGGGAAAACACTAATGCAAGCTGTTAACTTAATGAGAGGGCCGATAGGATCCTCTATCGAAATTACCATAAGAAGAAAAGGTCTAATAAAAGCAAAAATTTTCAAAATCACGAGGGAAATTATCGAAATACAATCAGTAGTTTCTAAATTTATAGATAATAAAATAGGTTACCTTAGATTAAGAGCGTTTAATGAAAATAGTAGCAGTCAATTAAAAAAAGAAATTTCAAAGTTAGAAAAAAATAATAAATTGATAGGGTATATTTTTGATTTAAGGAATAATCCAGGAGGCCTTCTATCCCAAGCTGTTAAAATTACTGATTTTTTCCTTAATGATGGAGAAATTGTTTCCATCAGAGGAAGAAAAAGTAGAGAAAACAGAAAATTTTTTGCAAAAAAAGGAGATCATATTAAAGGTAAACCTCTAATAGTTTTAATAAATAACGGGTCTGCATCAGCTTCCGAAATAGTGGCGGGCGCTTTACAAGATCAAAAAAGGGCTGTGTTGTTAGGCGAAACTACATTTGGCAAAGGTTCCGTTCAATCTATTATTCCCTTAAGAAATAAGGGAGCGATACGATTAACTATATCTAAATATTATTTACCATCAGGAAAATCTATTTCTGAAGTTGGGGTATCACCTGACATCAAGGTTGAAGAACAAGAAAAAGAGTTTTCAATTAACACCAGTACTGACAACCAATTAAATTACGCAGTTAAACTCTTTAATGGCTAAGGATTAATGGCAACAAATAGAAAAAAACTGCCATTGAGACTTGGGGTAGGTATAGCTCTATTAAATCATGAAAATAAAGTTTTTGTAGGTAAAAGAATAGATAATCCAGCAAATTCATGGCAAATGCCTCAGGGTGGGGTTGATAAAAATGAAGATTTTTTACAAGCCGCAAAAAGAGAACTTGAGGAAGAAACTGGCGTAAGAACGGTAGAAGTAATAAAAGAATTAAACGAATGGGTAACCTATGATCTACCAAAAAATCTTTTAGGTAAAATTTGGCAAGGCAAATATAGGGGACAAAAACAAAAATGGTTTATTATGAAGTTTCTTGGAAAAAATGATGAAATAAATATTAAAACAAAAAAACCAGAGTTCCTAGATTGGAAATGGATTCAGCCTTCGGATTTACCTGGAGTCGCGGTAGATTTTAAAGTAAAAATTTACGAGAAAATGGCTGGAGAACTAACTTATAAAAAATTGAATTAAACTCTTATCTCTTTGATTACTTCTAATTTATGATTTAGCGTATAACGATCATGATCCGAAATATCTTTGTCCATAAGTCTATTTTGCGTATCCTTGTTTAAGTTATCTAAAAATTCTTTTAATACATTTTTTATATTTATTACAGACGATGAAAGAACCACCAGACTATCATTAAAATATTCAACTGTTCCGTCTTGAACAAGAAACTCTTCAAAATTTCCATTATTTTTTTGTATCTTAATTATTCCCGGTCTTAAAAAAGTTATTATTGAAATATGATGTTTTAATAGACTCATATCACCTTCGTATGAAGGAAGGGTTACCATAGTACAATCATCAGAAAAAATTATTTTTTCTGGGCTAATTATTTCAAGTTTAAAATTATCTTCCATTAGGTAACAACATCCTTTGCCATTTTTTCAGCCTTTTGAACTGCTTCCTCAATTGTACCTACCATATAAAAAGCTGCCTCAGGTAAATGATCATACTCACCCTTACATATAGCATCGAAACCTTTTATTGTTGCTTCTAAATCCACCAATTTACCGGGGGAACCCGTAAAAACTTCCGCAACAAAAAAAGGTTGGGACAAAAATCTTTGAATTTTTCTTGCTCTTGCTACTGTTAGCTTATCTTCCTCGGAAAGTTCATCCATTCCTAAAATCGCAATTATATCTTGTAAAGATTTATAGGTTTGTAATACTTTTTGAACTTCTCTTGCCACCTTGTAATGTTCTTCTCCTACTATTCTTGGATCT
>CAJXBA010000001.1 GCA_913050185.1 uncultured Pelagibacteraceae bacterium | reverse complement strand
TATTTGTATTGCATTAATATCATTAGAAATAAATTCTATAATCAATTAACAAATATATTCAAGGATTGCCTTCAGCGATAATTCATCAATGGTTTTCCCCCGCTGAAGGTATCCTGCTGTTCTATGCCATTAACCAATCACCCCGAAATCTGAGGCGGGATAAATTTTCATAATATTTTTTTCAATTAAGTTTTGAAATTTTTATTATTTTTTTTCACTTAGGTACTTAAAAAAAAGACTATACCCCCTGGGTGTACCCCCAAAATGTTTTTGGTGTCCATGACTGTCTGGATCAAACAATTAAAGCAAAAGGAGTAGTAATTCTTTTCTGGAGAGACGGGATCGACCCTTGGAAAAGATTGAAAGTTGAAAACCGAAATGGGTCCTCCATTAAGAGGCTCCGCAAGGAGCCAATGAAACTCCGTAGGGAGTTTCGATTGGCGACTTAAGGAGATGGTGTTTTCACATGGAACAAAGAATGAAATCAACTGAGGAAAGAACAATAGATAAAAGCAAGTAAACCCTGGCTTTTTATTTCAGCTTTACTCAAAAGAAAGGTAGTATAAAACCTTGGTATTATTAGCTCGTTTAATTCTAAAGTAGAAACTGGGTAGAAACTGAGGAACCTTGTTAGAATTTTTAGGTAGATTTATTTTTTGAAATCACTAAAAAGTGTTGATAATAAATAGTAAGGGCCTGTAGCTCAGCTGGTTAGAGCAGTACACTCATAATGTATTGGTCCCAGGTTCGAATCCTGGCGGGCCCACCAACCATCTAACCTTTTATTTCTCTTGCTTCATTAAAGAAGTTTTTCCATTCAACAGATCTTACATCCCATGAATAAGTGGCATTGATTGATTCTCTTTGTAACTTGAGTTTGTTTTGATTTTCGTCGGTCCAATAGTTTTTGATACTATTTGTAAGAATTTTGCTAAATCTCTTTTCTAAATTATTAAAATTTCTGTCAAAATTCACAAAAGTTCCAAATGGGGAACAAGTTTCATAGAGAGCTCCAAGATTTGTAATTACAACTTCACAACCTGCCGCCATTGATTCAATTGCCGCAATACAGCTTGTTTCGGGCCAAATACTTGGGTGAGTGAAAATATGCATTTTTTTTAAAAGTTCAATTATTTTTTTGTTTTCTAAAAATCCAATATAATTTACATTTTTTGTATTTTTGCATTCATTAAAAACTTTTTCAAAATTTTTTCCAATAACACTATCAAATTTTTTTCCATAAATTATAGTCGAAGAACAAACGTTAAGCTCAACATTTTCTAGATTCAAATTATTAAATATTTTTAATAAATGAACTAATCCTCTCCAAGGAGTTGTATGATAAATTAAGTTTATTTTATCTTTAGGTTTTTCTTTAAAATCAACTTTTTCGATTGCATTTTTGATTACTACCGACTTGTTTTCTGGTATTTTAAATTGATATACGTATTTTTCAAAGTTCCAATTGGAATTGAATACTATCCAATCTAATTTGTTGACAAAATCTTTTGAGCCTAAATTTTTAGCTTCCTTTTGATTTACAAAATGATGCATCCAAAGAATATTAATTTTGCTTTTTTCTATTAAGTCATGATTAGCATTATTTAAAATTAGATTAATATCTTTAAAACTTTCGTCAGGAAGATGTTTCAATAAAGATCTTAATTGATTTTCGCTTCCGCCATAAGAATCGTTGAATGTGACCGGCCTGGATTGATCATCACTTGCTTTTTTTATAATTCTAGATTTTTCTTCCACAAGGTGGTCTATTAAGTTATTTATTTATGAATTCTCTTAACGACACAAATAATTTTGTAACATCACCATTGTTAGAATTAATTATAGAATTAAACTGCTCTTTCTCGGCTCTTGCTAAACTTAAGCCCTCTATAATTAAGTCCCTTATTAATGGTTTGTCTGGATTTTTTGTATAAACTCTCCAGTCAATTTTGACTTCTGGTTTTTTATCTGTTGCGAGTAATAGGCTTTTAACTATTGTATATTTGGGATTAGCGACCTCTGCCGAAAGTACTTCAATTTTAGGCTCAGAATAATCGGTCAACCTTTCTGTAAAAACTTTCAAAAAATATTTTTCAAACAATAAAAAGTATTCTTGCGTTTGATCATCATTCAATTTTTTTCTATGACTTCCTAATGTATATTTTGCCACCCCTATAATATCTACAGTTTTCATTGCTATTTCTGATAATTTTTTAGTTTTGAACTCTTTACTATTTGTGTTGACAAGTACGTTTTTTGCTTCATTTACTATTTCAGTAATGAATTGTTTGGGATCACTGCTATAAGCACTACTATTGTTTGGAAAAATAAAGAAAACAAAAAAAACAATAATGAAAAATTTTTTTTTCATATATATTTATTTTCTTCGAATTAGTTAGTATCTATTTCTTCCCAATCGCTGTCGTCTTGAGTTTTAATTGATGATTGAGAATTCATTATCTTTTTGTTTCTGTTTTGCAAGTATAGGCTTTTTACAGAAGCGTACAGATCAATGGAAGTTTCTTCCAGAGTATTAAAGGATTCAATGTTCTTTGCTCTAAAATCTACAGCACCTGTTCCTCTATAATAATAATAATTATGTTCCGAATAACTTTGATTACCAATACCGGCATTTACCTCTGTGTTATGTGTTATTTGGTATACTGGATCTAAAAATACGTTACCAACTAAACCTATACTGTCTCTTATCGTTGTCGGTCCTAAAATCGGGAGCACGAAATAACAACCACTACTCGCTCCCCAATAACCGATTGTTTGTCCAAAATCTTCTTTTCCGCGATCTTCGAGTCCGAAAAAGTTATCAGCTGGATCAAATATTCCTAGAATGCCCACAGTTGTATTAATAACAAATCTTCCCGCAGTGTTTGCGGCACCACTAAAATTTCCTTGTAAAATATTATTTGAAAAAGTTAACAGCGAACGTAAGTTGTCAACCGCATTACCGGTTCCTTTCCTTATCGGATGAGGTATTGTCCTATAACCCTTGGCAACAGGTTCAAATACCACTTTGTCCAAAGCATGATTAATGCTGAATATGGCCCTGCTTACCCCTTCAAAACACTCCGGAGCACTACTTTGTGAACCACTTTTTTTTAAACTCTCGCTTCCAGTTGATCCAGCGACTGCAGAACCTATTTGAAGTAAAAAAGCAAAAGTAGTTATGTAAACAAATCTTCTTAACATTTAAATATCCTCTTTGAGTATGCTATATATATTATTTATTAATAAATAGTCAAAATATCGTTGAAAATGGGCTCATTTTTGGTGATTTTCCTAACGTATTAATTAAATGAAAATTATAAATTTATTTTCGCCTAATTATAATAGAAAAAAAAGACTGACCAATTCTATAAAATTCATAGTAATTCACTATACGGGAATGCAATCTGAGAGAGAATCTATAAAAAAACTACGTGATTCCAAATCTAACGTAAGCAGTCATTATTTGATAAGTCGAAATGGACTAATTTACAAGTTGGTCAAGGAAAAACACGTTGCGTGGCATGCTGGTCATTCCCGTTGGGGTGGTTATAAAAATTTGAATAATAATTCTATTGGAATAGAATTGGTAAATAAGGGTCATCAATTTGGTTACACAAGTTTTAAAAAAGAACAAATATCCAATTTATTAAAACTTTGTAAAAAACTTGTTAAGAAATATAATATCAAAGCCAGGAATATCTTAGGACATTCTGATATTTCTCCTATAAGAAAAATTGATCCTGGTGAAAAATTTCCGTGGAAATATTTGGCAATAAAAGGAATTGGAATTTGGCATGATTGTGAGTCTAATTTATTAAGACGATGCAGGCGATTAAAAGTTAGAACAAAACAAAATAAAAATAAATTTTTAAAAAATTTAAAAAATATTGGGTATTGTTTTCCAAATAATGGTAAAAATTTATATATTAAAACTGTTAAAGCCTTTCAAAGACGCTTTAGAAAAGAACTAATTAATGGAATCTTGGATCAAGAATGTTTTATAATTGCGCAAAATTTAGCAAATAAACTGCAAAAAAGCTCTTGATTTAACTACTTTTTTTGCATTATAAAGACCTTGCCAGACAATTGATTAGTCACTTTTGTGATGAACAAGAGAGGAAAGTCCGGGCTCTATAAGAACACGGTGCCAGATAACATCTGGCGAGGGAGACCTCAGGGATAGTGCCACAGAAAATAAACCGCCTAATCAAGGCAAGGGTGAAAAGGTGTGGTAAGAGCACACCGGTTTTTTGGTAACAAAAAATGCATGGAAAACCCCACCGAGAGCAAGACCAAATAGAGATGGCAAGGTTTTAATTTTTAGACCGAAAACAGTTCTTAGTTAGCCATCTGGGTTGGTTGCTAGAAGTTAAGTGTGAACTTAATTCCAGATAAATGACTAATTTAAATGACAGAACCCGGCTTACAGATTGTCTGGCATGTTTTCAAAGTTCAGCACACATCTAAAAATAGAAAAATTATGAGTGTTCATAGTTTGATTCTACAATGATTCAAATTTGTTTCTCAAAATCAACTTAGGTAATATTTCATAAAATTAGGCTTTTTTAGCTAAAATAACTAATAATAAGGTATTGACAATTATAGGTTGATATCCCATAATATCCCAAATATTCCCAAAGGAGGGGTAGATGGTGTTCAGAAAGCCAAATCATAGATTAAATCATGATTTCTCAAAGGACACCGCTGACGTAAAAAAACATGTTTTTATCTACATACGAAAACAGATTAGACAAAAAAGGAAGGGTTTCAGTGCCAGCCAGTTTTAGATCATATCTAAGTAACATGGGTTACAATGGCGTCATTTGCTATCCTTCTTTTAACAATCCCTCTATAGAGGCATGTCCTCAAAGTAGAATAGAAAAACTTTCAGACTCAATAGATTCACTTAATCCTTTTGAGGAAAAAAGAGATATTTTTGCTACCTCTGTTTTAGCTGATAGCACCAATCTTCAATTTGATGGCGAAGGAAGAATTTCTATATCAAGTAAATTATTAGAACATGCAAAAATAAAACAGACAATGCTTTTTGTAGGTCAAGGAAAAACTTTTCAAATTTGGGAACCTAAATTATTTGAAAAATTCAAAACACAGGCGAGAAAAAAAGCTAATTTGAATAGAGCAAGTCTAAAATGGGAATCACAATTTAAAAAGGAGGGGAAATGACTATTAATGTAAATGTTGCAGAATTGAGAGAATTAAAACCAAGAATTTTGGTACTGGGAGTTGGTGGAGCTGGTGGAAATGCTATTAACGGTATGATTGATGAAGATTTAAAAGGTGTAGAATTTGTTGCGATTAACACAGATGCTCAAGATTTAAAGATGAGCAGAGCGGAAGCTAAAATCCAATTGGGTTCGAATTTAACCAAAGGATTGGGTGCTGGAGGTAAACTTGATCTTGGACAAGCTTCAGCAGATGAATCTTTAAATGAAATAATTAATTATTTACAGGGTTGCAATATGGTTTTTATCACCGCAGGAATGGGTGGTGGTACTGGAACAGGAGCATCTCATGTTATAGCAAGAGCGGCTAAAGAACTAAATATTCTAACAGTTGGAGTAGTTACATTGCCCTTTTCGTATGAAGGTCCGAGTAGGATGAAAAGAGCTATGAAAGGTTTGGAAGAACTTAGAAAGCATGTAGATACTAATATAGTTATTCCAAATCAGAATTTATTTAAAGTTGCTAGTGAAAAAACTACTTTTGAAGAATCTTTTGAATTATCTAACAGAGTTCTAAAACAAGGTGTTCAAAGTATAACGGATTTGATGGTGCGACCAGGATTGATTAATTTGGATTTTGCAGATGTAGAAACTGTTATGAGTGGTATGGGCAAGGCTATGATGGGCACCGGAGAAGCTGAGGGAGAAAAAAGAGCATCCGACGCTGCAGATCAAGCTCTTAAGAATCCTTTAATTGATGAATACTCGCTCCAAGGAGCAAGAGGACTTTTGGTAAATATTACTGGAGGGAAGGATCTTACTCTATTCGAGGTTGATGAGTCTGTTAACAAAGTTAGAGCAGAAGTAGATTCTGAAGCAGAATTAATTATTGGAGCAATAACTGATTCCACGCTAGATGGTAAAATGAGAGTGTCTATTGTTGCTACAGCTTTAGATAATCAAGGACCTCAAACAAAGCCTGTGGTCAGCATGGTTCATAGAATTCATAATAGAAATCTTGGCTATAGTGATAATTCACCAAAAACTTCAGTTTTTAACCAGCCTGCTATAAGCGCAACCGAGGGAGCTACGGCTTTGGATATAAATGTTGCCGAAATTAAAGAAAGTAAGACTGAGAAAGAACAAACACAAACTAACGAAAATTCACTTGAAAATATTTCAATAGAGAATGCTACCTACCTACAAAATGTGGAAAATGGTCATGACAATACAGAAGAAATGTCTAAATCAGATGATGAACTGCCAAATTTTGAAGTAGATAGTATTGAGCTGGCAAATCCACAATCGTTTTCTGATGATAAGGAAACTAATTTTATAGATACAAAAAATAATAATGAAGAAGGACCAGAGATATACGAAAACCAAGATGTCAAAGAAGATCATAAAACAAAAGAACCTGAATTGTTCGAAAATTCAGAGTCAGAGGAAAATTTCGAAATACCAGCCTTTTTAAGAAGGCAAAAGAACTAATGGATGAAAAAAAGGAAATTTATGAATGCCACCATGTCATCGGACAAAACAAAACATTATCCGGTGATGCTAGACAAAATATTAAGCATTATATCCCCTCAACATGGTGGCATTTTTATTGATTGCACATTCGGTGGCGGCGGATACTCTCAAGCAATTCTGAAGTATCCAAACACAAAAGTTTATGCCATTGATAGAGACAAATATACGCAACAATATGCAAATCTTTTAGTAAAAAAATTTCCAAAAAGATTTATTTTTTTTCAAGACAAATTTAGTAATTTAAGCAAAATTATTAAATCAAATTTAAGTCCACGCGCAATAATTTTTGATTTAGGCCTTTCCTCGTTTCAACTTTCAGATTTTCAAAGAGGTTTTTCTTTTAAATCTAAAGGTCCGCTTAATATGCAAATGGGCATTAATAAATATTCTGCATATGACGTGGTAAATACATTAGATAAAAGAAATTTAGCAAAAATAATAAAAATTTTGGGAGAAGAAAAAGATGGGCAAATTATTGCAAATAAAATTATTAAATATAGATCTGACAAACCAATAAAAAGCTCGGAAGAATTTGCTAGTATAGTTAATGATGCAAAAAAAAATTTTAATCATTATAAAAAGAATCCAGCTACCAAAACTTTTCAAGCTATAAGAATTTTTGTTAATCAAGAATTAAGCGAATTAATATTAGGATTGACAGCAGCAACAAAGATTCTTTCTGATGATGGTTTGTTGATTGTTGTAAGTTTTCATTCCCTGGAGGATAAAATTGTAAAAAATTTTTTCTCTCTATATTCTAATTCGGCTAAAAACCCCTCAAGATATTTACCACTAAATAAGAATAAATCTGATTTGTTTAGATTATTTTTAAAAAAACCCTTAACACCAGACATAAAGGAAGTTCTACAAAATAATAGCTCAAGATCTGCAAAACTTAGGTATGCAATAAGAAACAACAATGTATTTTATCATCCTAAGGAATTTCAAAAAAAATTTGAAAATTATTTTAAAATTGAAGAAACAAGATTATGAATTTAGAATCAGATCAAACAGAATATCAATTAGATCCACAAAGATGGATTAGTACTCTACCTTTATATTCGAAACAAAAAGGGAATAGTGAAGTTAAAAAGTATTCTATAGGAATAATTTTATTCGTTTTTAGTTTAGTATTGATTTCTATAATTAAAAACGAAACAAAAAATTTACAAAAGGAAATAACCAATTTAGAAGATTCAACTAATAGTATAAAATTTGAATTGTATCAGGCCAGATTGGATCATGAAGTTATTACCTCACCTGAAAATATATCACGACTGGCCAAAGAACATTTAGAATCTGACTTTAATTATTATAAACAATCTCAAATTAGACATTTAAATCAAAAAAAGAAAATCATAACCAAATTGGAAAAAACAAAACTAAAAAAAATTATTATAAATAAAACAATAAATAAAGGCGCAAAGATAGCAAAAAAATTACAATTTACGAAAAAAATTAAGATCAATAAAACGGAATTGGTTAAGTCCCAGTACATTTATTCTAAACCAAAAAATTTGCCTCACGATATAAAGTTACGAATAGCAAAAAAGATTGAAACAAAGAAGAATGAACTAAAAAAATTTTATTCTGATCCCCACGAAATAATTAAGTCAAAGAAGGCGCGGCAGTGGATGGGTTTGCAAATGGTTAAAGTTTTTCTAGGCATTCCTATTGTGCCGGGAAAATAGTGTCAAATGAAGAGCAGAAAGAGAAAAAACAAATCAAAAAAAAAAAGTTTTTTTTTCGAAGATTATATCGAACCAGAATCTCTTATCGATAGCAAAAAATTAGATTTAGTAAAAGTTTCTTTAAGTAGAGTAAATTTTTTATTTTTTATTTTTTTTTGCTTTGTAATCGTTTTTACTGTCAAAATTATTTATCTGTCTTTATCACCATTACCTAATAAAATTATTTCCTCTGAAAATACTAATAAAAATTTTATAAAAAAAAGGGGAGATATTTTAGATAGAAATGGGATAATTTTGGCAAGAAATATTGATATTTACTCAGCTGGTGTAAGACCTTACTTAGCAAAGGATAAAAAAAAATTATTAATAAATTTAAGACTTATTTTTCCTGAACTAGAAACGTATAAAATCAAATTAAAATTAAAAAAAAACAAGTTTTTTTATATAAAAAAAAAACTTACCGAGAATGAAAAAACCAACCTTTTTTTGCTAGGCGACAAATCTATATTACTCGAAAAACATCAGTTTAGAATTTATCCACAAAAAAATTTGTTAAGTCATATTTTGGGTCAAATCGATGACGATAATACAGGAATTTCTGGTGTAGAAAAATTTTTTGATAAAGATTTAAAAACTAAACTACTAATTAACTCATCTCTAGAACTCACTTTGGATTCAAATTTACAACATATTGTAAGAGAAGAATTAATTGGTGCTCAATCAGATTTCAATGCAATAGGAAGTGCTGCACTCCTTATGGACGTAAATAATGGTGAAATATTATCCTTTGTATCTTTGCCCGATTATGATTTGAACAAAAGATTTTCAATTAATGATGATATTTATACTAATAAAATTACTAAAGGAGTTTACGAAATGGGTTCAGTTTTTAAAACATTTACTTTAGCCGCAGGACTAGAAAATGGGATAATAGATCAAAAAACTATGTTTACTAATTTGAAACACAAAATATTTTGCGCAGGAAGAGAGATATCCGAACATGATAATTTACCTAAAAATTTAAGTGCTGAACAAATTTTAATTCAATCTTCTAATATTGGTGCAGTTCGAATAGCTCAAAAAATTGGTATTGAAAAATATAAAGATTTTTTAAATTCCCTGAATCTTTTTAAAACAACTAATTTTGATTTGGAGGAAATCGGCACTCCTATTCCATTTAGATGGGGGAAATGTAAACTTGCAACAGCATCATTTGGACACGGTATAACGACTACACCTTTACAACTTGCAAGAGCCTATGCGATTCTAGGTAATGGAGGATATGAAATTCAACCAACTATTTTAAAAACAAGAAGTAATGAGTACGAGCAAAAAAAACAAATTGTTTCAACAGAAACAAGCAAAATAGTAAATTCTATTTTGAGAAAAATAGTCTCCAATAAAGAAGGAACTGCAAATTTTGCAAATATCGATGGTTATGAAGTTGGAGGTAAAACCGGAACTGCTTTGAAATCTATTGAAGGTGTTTATACAGAAAAAAAGTTTAATACTTTTGTCTCTTTATTTCCAATTAGTAAGCCAAAATATGTTTTACTTGTAATATTAGACGAACCCAAACCAGCTCCATATTTTGTGTATGAGTTTTCAAATGGTTACAAACATAAAGGTGAAAAACGTAATACTTCCGGATGGAATACCGTGGTTGTTGCTGGCAAAATTATAGAAAAAATTGGTCCAATTTTAGCCATAAATAATTTACAAGCTTCGAACAAATTTTAAATGTTTTTAGGTAAACTGCTGGGATCTGTAAAAAAGGAGTATCGAAAAATATCCGTAGAAGGTATTTGTTTCGATAGTAGAAAAGTTAGAAAAAAAGATATTTTTTTTGCTATTGAAGGGAAACAGACATCAGGAACAAAATTTATTAAAGAGGCAATATCAAAAGGTGCCACTGCAGTTGTTTCCAACAAAAAAGCTAAACTTAAAAAGTGTACGATACCTTGGCTCGTAGTCAACAATGTAAGAAAAAGCTTATCCGAAGCTTGCTCAAATTTTTATAGCAAAAAACCATCTTCTATTATCGCTGTAACTGGAACAAATGGAAAATCTTCAGTAGCTAATTTTTTTTATCAAATATTAAATTTTTGTAAAGGTTCAGCAGCTTCAATTGGAACTTTGGGAATATCTTCTAAAAAATATAATAGAAAAACAAAACTTACCTCAATGGATCCCTTATCTCTGCATAAAAATTTGCAAATTTTAGCAAAAAAAAAAATTAAATATATAATTTTGGAGGCCTCAAGCCATGGACTTCAACAGCATAGGTTAGATAATTTACACATAAATGTAGGAATATTTACCAATCTTAGTCACGATCATCTCGATTATCACAAAAAGATGCAATCTTACTTTAGTTCAAAGATGTATTTATTCAAAAGTTTACTTAAAAAAAATTCCAAAATTATTACAGATGAAGATAATAAGGAATTTACAACAATCAAAAATATTGCAAATAAAAAAAAAATAAAAATAACTACCATAGGCTCAAGTTCAGGAACCTTAAAAATTTTACAACATACATATCAGCAAGATAAACAGATAGTTAAAGTTTACACGAATTCAAAAATTATTACGTTGCAAATACCACTTATAGGATATTACCAAGTTAAAAACTTACTCATGGCAGTGTTAGCGAGCGCATGTTGTGGAATAAAAATTAACAAAGTTTTTAATGTAATTAAAAATATTAAATCTGTTCCGGGCAGACTTGAGTGTATTTCTAATTATAAAAATAACACTAAAATTATTTTGGATTTTGCTCACACTCCTGAAGCTTTAAGGCAAAGCTTAATTGCATTAAAAAATCAATATAGAAGAAATATTATCTTAGTTTTTGGATGCGGAGGAGAGAGAGATAAAGCAAAGCGTTCAAGAATGGGTGCAATTGCAAAAAAATACTGCAGAAAAATTTTTGTTACTGACGATAACCCAAGAAACGAAAACCCAAAAAAAATACGTAAAGCTATTATATCATCCTGCAAAAAATTGGCTGTCGATATAGGAAGCAGAAGAAAAGCTATTGAAACAGCTATTAAGGAACTGAGAGAAGGAGAAATACTCTTGGTGGCTGGCAAAGGTCATGAAGAAACCCAAGATTATGGAAAGAAGATAGTAAATTTTTCAGATAAAAACGTAATAAAAGAAATTGTTGGGGAAAGAAAATTTTATTTTACTAAAAGTAATTGGTCGCAAAATTTAGTTGAAAAAGCTTTTAAAAATAAAAATCTTAGAAAAATAAATTATAATGGAGTATCGATTAATACTAAAACAATTAAGAAAAATAATTTATTTTTTGCAGTAAAAGGCAAAAATACAGATGGTCATAAATTTATAAAAGAAGCATTTAAAAAAGGAGCCGTGAAATCTGTAGTCAGCAAGAATGTGAGCCAAGTTTCAAACAAAAAATTAATAAAAGTTAAAAATACTCTTTCTTCTCTAAATCGACTTGCAAAAATTACTAGAGAAAACTCCTGCGCACGAATTGTAGGTATTACTGGCAGTGTTGGAAAAACAACTTTAAAAAATCTTGTTAATTTTGCCCTAAAATATTATGGTACGGTTTATTGTTCCCCCCTCTCATATAATAATAAATTTGGGGTACCTTTGTGTCTTTCCAATTTGAAAAAAAATACTGAATATGGAGTATTTGAAATTGGGATGAATAAAAAAGGAGAAATAGGCAATTTATCGAAAATTATCCAACCAGAAACAGCCATTATTACCAATATTTCGGAAGCTCATCTTGAAAATTTCAATTCTATTAAGGACATAGCGAAGGCCAAATCAGAAATAATTGGTAATATTTTAGAAGGAGGAAATATAATTTTAAATAAAGACAGTAATTTTTTTAGTTTTTTGTCTAATCAAGCAAAAAAAAATAGAATTAATGTTATATCTTTTAGTCTTAAAAAAAGATCGGATATTTTTTTGTTGAATACAAAAAAGATTGGGAACCACTACAGACTAAAATTAAAGGTAAAAAATAAAATTTTTAATTTTGATGTAAAATATTCCGCAGATAATTTTATAAATAATTTTTTAGCCTGCATTTGTGTACTTTTTGTTTATAATTTAAATTTAAATAAAATGAAAAAAAAATTTATTAATTTTAAAATTCCCGATGGAAGAGGAGATATTAAGGTTATTAAAAAATTCAATAAAAGATTTGAATTTATTGATGAAAGTTATAACGCAAATCCACTATCAATGACATCTGCCATTAAGAATGTGAATTTTCATAAAAGAAAAAATAATGGAAAAAAATTAGTCTTTTTGGGTGACATGTTGGAACTTGGAAAAAGATCAACTCAACTCCACAGAACATTATCGAATACAATTAATAAAAGTGACGTTGATAAAGTTTTCGTTTATGGCAAATATATCAGAGAAACCTTTGATTATTTACGAGCTAATAAAAAAGGTAAAATATTCGATAATCTTAAAGAAGCACGCAATCATTTTGCCAAAATTATACGCAATAATGATTTACTTATGGTAAAAGGATCGAACGCAACGGGTTTGAATAGATTTTCAAAAAATATTAAAAGAGGACAAATAAGTGCTATATAGCTTTTTAATTTCTTTAATAGATCAATTTTCCGCACTAAATGTTTTTCGTTATTTAACTTTTAGAACAGGGCTTTCAGTAATGTCTTCGATGATAATAGTATTTTTGATTGGAGGACCGTTCATAAAATTTATTGAATCTCGCAAGATTACAGGCCCTATAAGAAATGATGGACCTACAGACCATATAATTAAAAAGATAGGCACACCTACTATGGGGGGACTTCTTATTTTAATAGGAATACTCTTTGGCACTTTATTGTGGGCTGATCTAAATAATTATTATGTTTGGATATTACTGATGGTTGCAACAACTTTTGGTTTACTTGGTTTTGCGGATGATTATTTGAAAATAAAACATAACAATTCGAGAGGTATATCTTCAGGATTAAAATTTTTTTTTCAAATTATCCTTTCATTAATTGTTATTTTTCTGTTGATGAAATTTGGAGACAGCAATCATTTAAAAAATCTTTACTTTCCTTTTTTTAAAAATTTAGTTTTGCATCTGGGATTATTTTTTATTCCATTTGCTCTTTTTATTATAGTTGGATCTTCAAATGCGGTTAATCTAACCGACGGTTTAGATGGTTTGGCTACAGTACCCGTAATGTTGGTAGCATTATCATTTACACTTATCTGTTATGTTGTAGGCAATACCGTTTTTTCAGAGTATTTACAAATTTCCTATATTGCTGATGTAGGAGAAGCTTCTATTTTTTGTGGTTCAATTGTTGGATCTTGTTTAGGCTTCTTGTGGTTTAACGCTCCACCTGCAAAAATTTTTATGGGAGACACTGGCTCATTATCATTAGGCGGTTCATTAGGGGTCGTAAGTATTATTTCAAAACATGAGATAGTTTTAGCAATTGTTGGAGGTTTGTTTGTTCTTGAAACAGTTTCAGTGGTTGTTCAAGTAGTTTCATTTAAACTTACAGGTAAAAGAGTGTTTATGATGGCTCCACTTCATCATCATTTTGAAAAAAAAGGATGGGCAGAATCTACTGTTGTTATTAGATTTTGGATCATATCTATAATTTTAGCATTAATAGGATTGGCGACACTAAAATTAAGATAATGCATGTTTGCTTTACAAAAATATCAATATAAAAAAGTTGCTGTTTATGGCATGGGTATAACAGGATACTCAGCAGCAAAAGCCTTTAGAAAATTAAACGCAGAAGTTTATTGTTGGGATGATAATAAAAAAGTAAGAAGAAAAATAAAAAATTCAAAATTTTTACTTAGCAAATTTTGGTTAAATAAAAATTTAGTCGATATTATAATTATAAGTCCAGGCATAGATATTAATAAAAGCAAAATAAAAAACTATTTAAAAAAAAATTCAAATAAAATAATTACGGATTTAGATCTTTTTTTTGAGTTTAATAAAGATGCAACAATTATTTCAATTACTGGAACCAACGGAAAGTCTACAACCTGCAAAATAATTGAAAAAATTTTAAAAACGGCCCAATATAATGTAAAAACAGTGGGAAATATTGGAAATCCTATATTATCTTCAATTAAACCAAAAAAGAAATATATATTTATTTTAGAAGCATCATCTTACCAACTTCAATATTCAAAGTTATTTCGTTCAAAACATGCTGCTATATTAAATATTTCTCCAGATCATTTAGAAAGACATAAAAATATTAATAATTATATAAAAATCAAGTCTAGAATTTTTTTTGCACAAAAAAGCTCTGACTATTCCTATATTAATATGACAAACAAACACTCAAAATCGATTGAGAGTATATTTAAAACACATAAATTAAAATCAAAATTAATTTCAATTGACAGATCAAGTTGTAATTTATTATTAAAAAAAATTGACAACAAATTTTTTAAAAGCAAAGGAAATATTGAAAATTTAGCTTTTGCTTACAAAATAGTTAAAAATTTAAAAGTAAATGATAAAATTATAATTAAAGCTCTTAATGAATTTAAAGGACTTCCACATCGTCAGGAAATTGTATTTTCAAACAATAAACTATTATGCGTAAATGATTCTAAAGCCACAACTTTTGAAGCCAGTTTACAATCTTTATTAAATTATAATAATATTTATTGGATTGTTGGAGGTCTTCCAAAATATCGTGATTATTTCCATTTAAGGAATGTTAAAAAGAAAGTTTTAAAAGCCTATATTGTTGGAAAGAAAACTTCTTTTTTTAAAAGGCAAATTGAAAACGATATTCCATGTACAATTTCAAAAAATATACGAAATGCAATAAATAATATTTATAAAGATATAAAATTGAATAAAAATTTAAAAGAAACTATTCTACTTAGTCCAGGAGCCGCATCTTTTGATCAATTTAATAATTTTGAAGATAGAGGTAATTTTTTTAAAAAGCTGGTATTAAAAAAGTTTAAACGGAGATTGAATGTTTAGTTTTAGTAGAGAAAATACTAGTTTAATAGCAAAATGGTGGAGAAATATAGATAAGCAAATTTTATTTTTATTTCTTTTTCTCTTATTATTAGGTCTTTTTTTTTCTTTTTCTTCAACTTCTTCAATAATTGCGGAAAAGATGAGCAAAGAAACATATTTCTTTTTTATAAAGCATCTTATTTTTGTCTTTGTTTCGTTATTATTACTTATTGCAATTTCGATTCAAGAAAAAAATAAAATAATTAAATTTTTATTACCACTGTTTTTAATTTCAATTTTATTTCTTTTGTTAGTTATCTTTATTGGTGAAGAAATCAAAGGATCGAAGAGGTGGATTGATTTTCCTATTCTTCCAAGATTTCAACCAATAGAATTAGTAAAGCCTTTTTTTGTACTTATTATTGCTAAAATTATAGTCTCAAGTGATAAAATGAATATTTATAATAGATATCTATTTTCATTTTTTATTCTTTCTCTAGTTGTTGCTTTGTTAATTAGCCAACCTGATATCGGACAAACTTTATTAATAATATCAACATGGATAACTATGGTATTTGCTTCAGGCTTTAATATGATTATTTTGTCGATTTTTGGTCTGGTAGCTTTGGTTGTCATTGTGTTTTTAATATATTTTTTTCCATCAAAATTTGGTTATATATCTCTTAGAATTCAAACATTCCTTAATCCAAAAACTGGTGATAATTTTCAATCACAAAAAGCTCTTGATGCAATAAAACAAGGTGGGTTAACTGGACAAGGAATGGGAGAAGGAGTTTTAAAGGATCAAGTGCCGGAAGCACATACCGATTATATAATAGCGGTCATCTCAGAAGAATTTGGTGCACTGTTTGTCCTGCTAATTGTAATATTATTTTTGTTTATTGGCTACAAGATATTTAGCAAGGTCCTTTTAGAAAATGACGAATTTATAAAACTGTCACTGATAGGTTTGACTGCTCTTTTAATTATTCAAACTTTTATTCACATTGGTGTTAATGTTAAATTGTTCCCTACTACAGGGATGACTCTTCCTTTTCTAAGTTATGGTGGCTCTTCTTTAATAGGAACCTCCATTATTGCTGGTATTATTTTAAATTTTACTAGAAAAGATTTTACAAGATATATTAATAATGAATAAAAAAATTATTTTTTCATCCGGGGGCACTGGCGGTCATATATTTCCCGCTATTAATTTGATGAAGCATTTTTCGAACAAAGGATATAAAGTTTTATTAGTAACAGATAGTAGGGGAAATATTTTTCTAAAAAATTACAGATACATTCAATCATACGTTATAAATACTGATACTCCATTAAATAAAAATATTTTCAGAAAAATTTTTTCTTTATTAACTATATTTTTTTCAATAGCGAGATCAATTTTAATTTTAAGAAAAGAAAGACCGGACTTGGTCATTGGATTTGGTGGCTATGTATCGTTTCCAATTTCTTTTTCAACAAAATTTTATAATATACCCCTCGTGATTTATGAAAATAATTTAGTACTAGGGAGAACTAATAAAAATTTGCTGCCTCTTTCAAAAAAACTTCTTTTAGGAACTGAGATGCCAATAAATTTTCCAAAAAAATATGAAAACAAAGTTTATAAAGTGGGCAACATTTTGCGTGAGGAAATTATTAATTATTCACCTATTAAAAAAAATAATTCTAAATTCTTTTCCATTTTGGTTTTAGGAGGCAGTCAGGGTGCGGAGATATTTGGAGAGATTATTCCATCGGTAATTAAAATGTTAAAAGATAAAGGACATATGGTTGCGATTAATCAACAATGTCTTGAAAAACAAAAAAAAACTCTTACTGAATATTATAAAAAAAATAATATAAAAAGTAATATTTTTGATTTTACCAATAATATTTTAGACTTAATATCATCAACGGATTTGGCAATTTCTAGAAGTGGCGCCTCAACTACTGCAGAATTAGTAAGTATGCTAACTCCATTTGTAGCCGTTCCTTACCCTTCTTCTATAGACAATCACCAACATAAGAATGCTAAATACTATGAGAGCAAGGGTTGTTGTTGGGTTATAGAACAGAATAAATTTAATATTAAAAATCTATTTAATTTAATAACAGGAATTATGAATGATAAAAAAAAACTAGAGGATGTTCGCAAATGTATGAAAAAAAATGAAAACAAAGATGTTTATGTTAAAATTGAAAATGCGATTAGGGAATTTATTTAGCAATGGAAATTAATATTGCAAAAAATGAAATAATTCATTTTGTCGGTATTGGTGGTATTGGTATGAGTGGATTAGCCCAAATCATGGATAATTTAGGTTTCAAAGTACAGGGAAGTGATTTAGTTAATAACAAAAATACAGATAGACTGATAAAAGCAGGAATCAAAATTCATATTGGACACAACATAAAAAACGTGAAAAGAGCCACAATGATTGTTATTTCCTCTGCTATTAAAAAAAACAATCCAGAATTAATAGCATCAAGAGCAAAAAAACTGCCTGTTTTTAAAAGAGGTGAGATGTTGGCTAACATTGTAGCGTTAAAAAAAAATATTGTTATTACAGGCTCACATGGAAAAACGACAACTACTTCATTGGTTGCAAATATTTTAGCAGAGGCAAAATTAGACCCTACCGTAATTAATGGAGGTGTAATAAATGCTATTAAAAATACTGCCCATTTAGGAAAAGGTGAATGGGCAGTTATAGAATCTGACGAATCTGACGGAAGTTTCCTAAAGTTGCCTATTACCTATTCGATTGTAACCAACGTGGATAAAGAGCATATGGATTTTTATAAAAATTTTACAAAACTTAAAAATAGTTTTCTTTCTTTTATTATGAAAACACCTTCTTTAGGGAAATCAATAGTTTGTTTAGATAACAATAATTTAAAAACTATTTTGTCTAAATGCAAAACAGGTAATTTTTTAACATATGGATTTAGCAAAAAATCAAATTACCAAATTTACAATGCAAAGAAGAGAAAAGAATATTCAATTTTTAATTTAAAAATAAAAGTTATGGGTTCAAAAATTCATAATATTAAAAATATAAGAGTTAATTTGTTAGGAGATCACAATATCTCTAATGCAACGGCATCAGTTGCTATAGCGCTGAATCTTGGAGTTAAAATAGGAATAATAAAAAAGGCTTTGAAAAAGTTTTCGGGAATACAAAGAAGATTCACAAAAATTTTTTCGATTGATAATAAAGATTTCTATGACGATTATGCACACCATCCGACAGAAATAAAAGCAGTAATAAAAAGTGCTCGTCAGGTAAATAAAAAAAGAAAAATAATATGTATTTTTCAACCACATCGCTATACCAGAGTTAAACTTTTAAAAAAAGAATTTGCGTCGTCTTTTAAATTAAGCGATATGGTTATACTTTGTCCAATTTATTCCGCTGGAGAAAAAGTTGATTATGATTTTAGTCAAGATTATTTTTCTCAATTAATTACAAAAAAATCTAAAATTCAAGTTGTTAACGTCAAAAATCAAAAAGAATTAAAATTTTTTATTAAGAAAAATATTTTTGATGATGAAATGGTTATATCCATGGGCGCTGGTAGTATTTCAAATTGGATAAGGGAAATTGGTATTGAATTACAATGACATTGATATCACAGATGAAAAATATAAAAAAAAAAATTTCAGGTAAAATCTCATTCAATGAGAGCCTATCTAAGCTTTCGTGGTTTAATTTAGGAGGGCCAGCAAAAATTTTATTTAGACCAAAAAATCTGCAAGAATTATCTATTTTCTTAAAAGAAGTAAAAGCAGCAGAGGAAATAAAAATCTTGGGAGCAGGATCCAATACTTTAGTTAGAGACGGAGGATTTAATGGAGTTATTATAAAATTTGGAAAATTCTTTTCACACATTTCACTATTCGATCTAAATACAATAATAGCTGGAGCTTCGATTTTAGATAAAAATATTTCAAGTTTTGCTTTGGAAAATTCATTATCAGGATTTGAATTTTTATCTTGCATACCAGGAACTATTGGTGGCGCAGTAAAAATGAATTCAGGTTGTTATGGAAATGAAATTTCAAAAATATTAGTTTCGTTACAAGTAATGGATTTTAAGGGCAATATTAGGATTATTCAATCGTCAGATATAAAATTCCACTATAGAGGATCTAACTTAGATGAAAATTTAATTTTCATTAGTGTTACTTTGAGAGGGAAAAAAGACAATATGTTAAATATTAAAAATAAGATAAATAATTTTGTTAATAAAAAAAAAATTACTCAACCCGAAAAAATTAAAACATGCGGAAGTACTTTTAAAAATCCAAAAGATGAAAAAGCCTGGAAACTCATTAAAGATTCCGGTTGCGCGGGTATGAAAGTTGGAGATGCCCAAATTTCCCAGAAGCATTGCAATTTTTTTGTTAATAATGGAAACGCCAAATCAAAAGACCTGGAAGAATTGATATATCAAGTAAAAAAAAAAGTTTTAGATAAAACTGGAATTAATCTTGAGCTAGAACTCCAAATAATTGGAGAAAAATTATGAATAATTTAATTGTTATGCTCTTGGGGGGTATATCTGGAGAAAGGGAAATAAGTTTTTTAACCGGCAAAGCCTGCTCTATTGCATTAAAAAAAAAAGGCTACAAGGTTATAAATGTTGATGCCAAAGGATATTTCGTTGAAAAATTAAGGAAATTGAAACCAAAAGCAGTTTTTAATGCACTACATGGAAGATATGGAGAAGATGGATTTGTTCAAAGTATATTAGAATCACAAAAAATTCCATACACACACTCTGGTGTATTTGCTTCTAGTCTGGCCATGGATAAGGAGTTATCACGATTAATATTTATAAAAAATAATATAAAAGTACCTAAATATTTATTACTGCAAAAAAAAAACAAATTAAATTTAAATAAAAAAATAGGTTTTCCAATTGTAATAAAACCAATTAATGAAGGGTCGAGTTTAGGAGTGTCTATTTGTAAAAACAGAAGGCAATTTATAAATAAATATAAAAAATTAATAAAAAAATATAATAGAATTCTTGTTGAAAAATATATTCCCGGAAGAGAAATTCAGGTTGCGGTGATGGGCGAGAAGGCTTTAGGTGCAATAGAACTTGTTCCCAAAAGACAATTTTACGATTATATTGCTAAATATTCCAGTGGTGCCAGAACCCAACACATAATGCCCGCTTCCCTTTCCCGAGAAAAATATAAGGAGGTGCTTGATCTTGCAAAGAAAGCGCACAAATTATTGGGATGCAGAGGAATCACGAGATCTGATTTCAGATTTTTCAAAAATAAGTTTTACTTGTTAGAGACAAATACTCAACCGGGCATGACAAAATTATCTCTTGTACCTGAGATAGCTAAGTATTGTGGCATAAACTTTGAGGATTTAGTTGTTTGGATGATTAAAGATGCCAGCTGCAATAGATGAAAAAAATTTATAAAATCATTACACTAACGATAGTATTTATATTTTTAACAACATACAGTCCAAACGTACTTAATGTTTTTCCTCAAAAAAAGAATTTTCTCTTTGAGATACAAAACATAGAAATTATAAATAATCATTTAATTAATGAAAAAAGAATTAGAAAAAGATTAAGAAAAATTAATAATAAAAGTATTATTTTTATTAAGAGAATCGATATAGAAAAATCTCTAGAGTCAATTGAATTCTTAGAAAAAATTGAAGTTAAAAAAAAGTATCCCAATACAATAGTAGTAAAAATTTATGAAACAAAACCCGTTGCAATTTTGTTTAAAAATAACAACAAATATTTAGTAGACAGTTCGTCCAATTTAATTCCCTACAGTAAGAATTTTTCTGCTTACGATTTACCAAATATTTTTGGCGATGGAGCTGAAAAAGACTTTATAATTTTTTATAATCAATTAAAAAATAATAATTTTATTATTAAGGAAATTGAAAATTTTTATTATTTTCAAATCGGTAGATGGGATTTGCAACTTTTTGATAATAAAACAATAAAATTTCCATCAAACAAAATAGAAAAAGCAATACAACAGTCAGTCAAATTATTGAACCAAAAAAATTTTAAAAATTATAATATCATTGATTTACGAATGCATGGTAAGATAGTTGCGGAATAACAATGAGTTCAGATAACGCAAGAGGTATAATTGAGCTTGGAGATGTATATATAAAATGTCTTATTTTTAGTATTAACGATGATAATTCTTCAGAAATTTTATCAACTTCTGTGATTCAATCAGAAGGTTTTCATAACGGAGCTGTAGTAAATTTAACAAAAGCTTCGAAGGCTATTAGATCGTGTATAAGTGCCGCAGAAAAACAAGCCAAAGTTTTCATTAAGAAAATTAATGTTGTTTTGGAACAAACTGAATTTTTATGTACCAAATTTTCGAAACACAGAAAAATTAACGGAGCAAAAATTCAAAAAAATGATATTGAATTTTTATTAAAAGAAGCAAAAAGACATGTAAT
Source organism: uncultured Pelagibacteraceae bacterium (assembly GCA_913050185.1). Lineage (GTDB taxonomy): Bacteria > Pseudomonadota > Alphaproteobacteria > Pelagibacterales > Pelagibacteraceae > AG-414-E02. Next base: position 61,457 of record CAJXBA010000001.1, on the reverse strand, counting down.
GAATAATGATTATACTCAGTCCATAATTCACATCTTTAATCATAATTATGTTGTTGATGGAAAAATATTTATTGAAGAGCCAATTGATATTTATGCTGACTATTTGAGTCATGAAATAGCTTTTATCACTATGCCAAAAAATAATGTAAAAAATATTAATCAAGCATTTATTGATTGTGATATCGAGGTAGAAAGGTTCATATCATGTACTTTTGCTTTGGCAATAAAATTATTGAATGATAACGAACTTCGACTAGGTTCCGCTTTGATAGATATTGGGTTTGAGAAAACTAGCTTAGGATTGTTTAGAAATTTAGCACTTGTTCATTCCATGACATTTCCTATTGGCATTAATCATATTACAAAAGATATTTCTAAAGTATGTTCATTAAGTTTAGAAGAATCTGAAAATATTAGGAACGCGATTGATTTATTATTTGAAAATGGGAACGATCTTTTTGATGAAAAAAATAATTTAAAAGAAATTTATTTTAAAACTTCAGGTTATAGAAAAATAAGTAAAGCTTTAATATTAAATATTATAAAAGCTAGACTAGAAGAAATATTTGAAATGATAAAAAAACAAATGATTATAACTGGATCAAATTCAATTATCGAAACAAATCTTTTTCTTGTAGGAGATGGATCCAATCTTTCTAATTTAGAAAAATATTCTTCAAACTTTTTCGGATCAAACGTAAAAAAATTGTCAAAAAACTATAAAAAAGAAAGCGAAAGAAAGAAAGATGAAGAATTTGCTGCATGTTTAGGAGCGCTTCATGTAATCAAAGATGGATGGGAAACTGAAGCCATACCTGAATCTATAGATAAAAATAATCAAAAAGTATGTTTTTTTGCTAAAATTTTTGGAATCAAGTTATGAAATTAGATTGTATTCTTTGGTAATATAAGTTGTCTTCCAAGCATTTTTGGCCTTCTGTATATAAATAAGGGATGGCAAAAAATTTACAAAAAACTCTTAAAGAGCCTATTGAATTTGAAGGCATAGGCTTACATAATGGAATAAAGGTAAATCTCTGTTTAAAACCTGCAGAAGTTAACACGGGCATCAAATTCAAAAGAATAGATGTTGATAGTGATAAAAACATAATTGAGGCAAATTATAAAAATGTAAGCTCACCAATACTCTGTACAAAAATAAAAAATTCTTATGGAGTGTCAGTATCTACCATTGAACATTTGATGGCTGCTTTTTACCTGGAAGGAATAGACAATGCTTTGGTTGAGATCGATGCTCCCGAAGTTCCAATAATGGATGGTTCTGCTTTTGATTTTGTAGAAGCTATAAGATCATATGGTTCTCAAGATCAAAAATATTCGAAAAAATTTATTAAAGTTCTCAAAAAAGTGGAAATGAAGAATGGTCCAAAGTATATTTCTATTGAACCATTTGCTAAAGATTTAGTAATCGATTTTGAGATAGTATATAAAAATCCTCTTATAAGAACTCGAAGGAAAAAATTCAAATTAAGTAACGGAGACTTAACCTCAATATATAATTCAAAAACATTTTGCTTATATGAAGATATCGATCAGATAAGAAGACAGGGATTAGCCAAAGGCGGCTCTTTAGAAAATGCAGTTGTGGTTAAGGACAATAAAATATTAAATGATGATGGGCTTAGATATAGGGATGAATTTGTAAACCACAAAATACTTGATTGCCTTGGAGATTTGATGCTCTCGGGATACAGAATTTTTGGCCACCTTAAAACCTCACAGGGTGGACATCAACTTACCAATGCTTTATTAAAAGAATTTTTGTCAGATCAATCAAACTGGGATCTGGAAAGCCTTGAAAGAAAAGAAGACGATAACAAAGATAGTGAATATTTAAGACCCATATCTGCCAGCGTATAAGACAAATCTCAACTAAGAAAATTGTAATAATCAAATATTTTGATAAAATGATTATTTATCTAAAATGTTTAAAGGTCTTATAGTTTCATTATTATCACTTTTTTTGTTATTTGCTTGTACAAAAAAAGGTAACAAAGAGATCGTATCCGAGGAAACAGAAGAAGAAATGGCCATCGAAATTTATGCAGATGCTCTCGAAGCTCTTAAGGCAGGGGATGCATTTTATGCAGGAAAAAAATTTAGAGAAGTTGAAAGTTTATTACCTCAAAGTAAATGGGCCGCTAAATCGAGTCTTATGGCCAGCTATTCAGATTATGCGAGGAATTCTTATTCATCTAGCATACTTGGTTTGGAAAGATACATTAAAAATTATCCAGCGGACAAAAATATAACCTACGCTCATTACCTGATTGCTATTTGTTATTTTGAACAAATTTTAGATGAAAAGAAAGATTTAGAACCTTTAATAAGAGCCCAGAAAAAATTTGAATTTATAATACTTAAATACCCAGAAACAGATTATGCAGTTGATTCACGATTTAAATTGGATTTGATTATAGATCAGTTGGCAGCTAAAGAAATGTCTATAGCTCGGTATTATATGCAAACGAAAAAATGGATTCCAGCCCTTAACAGACTTAAAACAGTTGTTGAAAAATATGACAAAACAATTTTTATTGAGGAGGCTTTACATCGACTTGTTGAAGTTAATTATAAAATTGGATTAATCGATGAAGCAAGAAAAGCGGCTGCGATTTTAGGATATAATTATCAGTCAAGTGAATGGTACGAGAGAAGTTATAAAATATTTAACAAAAAATACGAAACAAAAATAATCAAAAAGGAAAAAAATAAAGGTTTAGTAAGAAAAAAGATTAAAGGTTTGTTCGAGTAATTAATTAATGAAAAAAAAAGAAATTGAAAAAATTTATATTGAAAAAATTAATCAATTAAACAAACATGACAAAGCTTATTTTGAACACGACAAACCAATTATTTCTGATAAGGAGTACGACGATATTAAACAAAAAATTCTAGATCTTGAAAAGAGGTATAAATATTTAATAAATAAGAATTCACCTAGTAAAAAGGTAGGCTATGAAGCTTCAAATAAATTTAAAAAAGTTACACATGACATTCCAATGCTTTCCTTATCAAATGCCTTTTCTAAAGAAGATATAGTAGTTTTTTTGAAAAAAATTAAAAATTTTTTAAATTTAAAAGAAAATGTGAAAATAATACTTTCATCAGAACCAAAAATTGATGGAATTTCTGCATCGTTAAAATATATTGACGGAATATTTGTTTTGGGATTGTCTCGCGGCGATGGTAAAATTGGAGAAGATATCACCAATAATCTTAAAACAATTGATGATATTCCAATAAAAATTGATAAGCCCAACTTTCCTAAAATTTTGGAGGTAAGAGGAGAGGTTTATATTACAAAATCCGACTTTAAAAAAATTAATAAGAATTTTGCAAATCCAAGAAATGCGGCGGGAGGATCATTGAGACAGAAAGATTATAGAGAAACAAAAAAAATACCTCTGAAATTTCTTGCCTATGGTTTTGGTTTAGCTGAACCTACAAGTTTTAAAAAACAGTCCGAATATTTAAAACTTTTGAAAGACTGGGGTTTCAAAACTAGTTCTTTTAACAATTGGCTTAGTAGTGTTGAGGAAATTGACAGTAATCATAAAATTATGGAGAAAAAAAGATCAGAAATTGATTATGATTTAGATGGACTTGTCTACAAGGTTGATGATTTAAATTTGCAAAAAAGACTTGGATTTGTATCAAATTCACCTAGATGGGCAATTGCGCATAAATTTTCGGCTGAAAAAGGATTTTCAAAAATAAAAAATATTGAAATCCAAGTAGGAAAGACCGGAGCGTTAACACCTGTTGCAAAAATTGATCCGATTACGATTGGTGGAGTTGTAGTATCAAATGCAACTCTCCATAATGAAGACGAGATCAACCGAAAAGATATTAGAATTAATGACGTTGTTTGTATTCAGAGAGCGGGGGATGTTATACCACAAGTAATACATGTGGATTTATTAAAAAGGGATAAGAATAGTAAAAAATTTTTATTTCCGAAAAAATGTCCATCTTGCGGTTCAAAAGCAATCAAAGAATTCAACAGCAATACAAAAAAAAAAGACGCAGTAACAAGATGTCCGGATCTTGAATTTAAATGTAATGAAATTTTAAAAGAAAAATTAAAACATTTTGTATCAAAAGATGCTTTAAATATAGAGGGTCTGGGAAAAAAAGTTGTAGAGAATTTTTGGGATAGAAAATTAATCAAATATCCATATGACATTTTTAATTTAGATCTAAATATTTTAAAAAAAATAGAAGGATGGGGTAAAAAATCTATTAATAATTTAAAAAATTCAATTAATAAGAGTAAAGAAATTTCACTAGATCGCTTTATATTTTCACTTGGCATTCGTCATATAGGTGAAGAAAATGCAAAAGTCTTAGCAAAGCATTTTTTAAATGAAAAAAAATTTTTTGGTTTATCAAGAGATCTAAATAGCAGTGAATCAAAATATCGCGATGAGCTTCAATCAATAGATGGAATTGGAAATTCGCAGATAGAATCTCTTAAGAAATTTTTTTCTAATAACCAAAATTTAAGAATTGTATCAAGGTTAGTTAGCATTCTTAGAATTAAAGACTATAAGTATCTAAAAAAGAAAACTCCCATAAGCGAAAAATTAATTATGTTTACAGGCACATTTGTTAATAATAGTCGATCTGAATTAAAATTTTTGGCCGAAAGTATGGGCGCTAAAATTGTAAGTAATATAAGCAAAAAAACAGATTACCTTGTAGTAGGATCTCAAAAACCAACTGTTAGAAAAATTAACGAAGCAAAAAATTTTAATATAGAAGTTTTAACAGAAGACGAGTGGAATAAAATTGTTAGCTTGTAAATGATTTAAGCCAGGTTTTTTCAGTTTTATTTAAATAAGGATTTAAAGTCATATAAACTTTCATGTGATATCCGTTTAAATATTTTTTTTCTTTATTATTTAGAAGATTAAAATTTATTAAGTCTTTTTCAATTGGAGCTAGTGTTAAATTTTCAAAATGTAACTTATTATTAATTTTTTTTATGTAAAGTAAGTTTTCTATTCTAATTCCATAATGCCCTTTTTTATAATAGCCAGGTTCATTACTAACAATCATTCCTTTTTCAAGCCTAACAGTATTAATTTTTGTTATAGATTGAGGACCTTCATGGACGTTAGAAAAAAAACCTACTCCATGTCCCGTGCCATGCGCATAGTCAAAACCATCTTTTTTTAAAAAAAATCGAGCTCTGGCATCTACTTTTTTGCCAGTATTAAATTTTTTTAGGTTAGTTGTGGCAACAGCAATGTGGCCTTTTAATACTTTTGTAAATTTGTCTTTAATAGAATTTTTTTGTTTAGAAAAACATATAGTCCTTGTTACATCTGTTGTTCCGAATTTGTATTGTCCACCTGAGTCACATAAAAAAATATCACTTTTTTTAATAATTTTATTGGATTTTTTTGTTGCAATATAATGCGGAAGAGCAGCGTTAGGTCCTGTACCAGCTATTGTGTTAAAACTAGGAGATAAATAGTTTTTATTAAGTTTTCTAAATTTTTCTAATTTCTCTTGTGAATTAATTTCAGTTATTTTTTTTTTATTAATATTTTTTATCCAATAAATAAATTTAGTTAATGCAACACCGTCTTCAATATGAGCATTAATCATATGTTTAATTTCAGATGAATTTTTGATTGATTTTAATTTATAACAAGGATCATTCATATTAATAATCTGAAATTTTGATTTGATTATATTTTCATTAATAACTGAACAAGAGAAAGGGTCTATGATAAATTTACTTCCTTTTAATTTTTTGATTAAATCTTCAAATTTTTCAGGATTTATTATTTTTTTTTTGGATATTTTTTTTTCTTTAATTATTTTTAAAGCTTTTTTTTTTTGCGTAATTAAAAATAGTTCTTTTTCTTTTCCAATTATTAAACGACAATTTGGTATAGGACTATTTGGATTATCTGATCCTCTAATATTTAGTACCCAAGCCACATTTTCAGGAGCACTTACAAACAAGTAATCAGCTTTATTTGATTTTATTATGTTTCTGATCTTGTTTATTTTTGATTTAAAAGTTTTGCCAGCAACCTTATTATTTAAGGAAAAAAAAGTTTTTATCTTAGGAGCTTTTTCTTTGTAAATTTCATCAATTAGGTTTTTTTTTATTTGTTTTAACATTAACGAGTTACCAAAATAGACTTTTAATTGTTTTGTTGTAAATAAACCAGGATCAAATCCAAGTGTTAGATTTTTAATGATCTTATATGGTCGAAATTTATGAATCTCGATTATTTTGAATTCTTTGCCAGATTGTTGTTGTGCTTGGATTGTATATCTTCCATCAACAAACAAATAATTTTTTTTTCTTAAAACAATTGCTAATCCAGCTGTTCCATCGAAATTAGAGATAATTTTTAGACGATTTATAGCGGAATATTCAGAAAAAAATTCATCATTTTTTGGAATGATATATCCATCAATATTAAATCGATAAAATTTATTTCTTAATTGTTTAATTTTTTTACCAATCATTTAATTCTTTTTAATTTCTTTCTTTGCAATCTTGCCCAACCCGGACTTCTTATTCCTTCATCATAATCAATATCTTGATTAAAAAAGAAATCTTCCGCACTCTGTTCTTTTACTTCCTCTTTTTCGATATTTTTTTCGGGAAGCTCATCTATAAATCTTGATGCTAAGGAATCAACCCAATCTCCTCTATACATTCTGGAGATTACGAAAGATATGAAAGATCTTTTTTTTGCTCTTGTAAGTCCTACGTAAGCAAGACGTCTTTCTTCTTCTAATGCTAAATCTCCTTTTTCTTCTAGTGATTTTTGATGCGGAAATAGACCCTCTTCCCATCCTGGTAAAAAAACAACATCAAACTCTAAACCTTTAGCAGCATGTATTGTCATTAAATTGATCTTTTCTCCCTCCCAGTTTTGATCTATTGAACTGGCAAGAGCAACATGTTCTAAAAAACTTTGTAAATTATCAAAATCATGCATGCCTCTGATTAATTCTTTTAAATTTTCTAACCTTCCTTCACTTTCTAAATCTTTTTTGTCTTTTAGCATTTTGGAATAACCCGATTCATCTAAAATAATTTCCATCAGCTCATAATGTTTTTTTTCTTTTAAATCAGATCTCCATTTTTGGAATAGACCCAATATCTTAACCAAACCTAATTTTGTTTTTGGTTTAATTTTATTAAGTTGTAAAAGCTCTATAGCAGAATCCTCCAATGACTTTTTGTTTTTTCTTGTCCATATGTGCAATTGTTTTATGGTGTTATCACCTATGGATCTTCTGGGTACATTGATTATTCTTTCAAAAGCTAAATCATCATTCTTTTGATTTACAATTCTTAAAAAAGCAATACTGTCTTTGATTTCTGTTCTCACGTAGAATTTTGTTCCACCAATTACCCTGTAACCCATGCCAATTTTTAAAAATCTTTCTTCAAATTCTCTAGTTTGAAAAATTGCTCTAACCAAGATTGATATATTATTTAACGAGTATTTTTTTTTCAGTTTTTGTTCAATAATATCACTGATTCCAATAGCTTCTTCTTTGCCATTTTTGTAGCAGGTCAATTTTACAGGATCTCCATCCTCACCATCTGTCCATAATTTCTTTCCTAATCTATCATCGTTATTGGCTATTAAACCTGAAGCAGCACTAAGTATGTTTTGAGTTGATCTGTAATTTTGTTCAAGTTTGATTATTTTGGTATCTTTGTACGTTTTATTGAAATTTAAAAAATTCGCAATTTCAGCACCTCTCCAGCTATAAATTGATTGGTCATCATCACCCACGCAGCAAATATTATTATTTTTTTTTACTAATAAGTTAAGCCATTTATCTTGAATGTAATTTGAATCTTGGTATTCATCGACAAGAATATATTTGAAATTTTTTGAGTATAATTCCAATATATCTGGATTATTTTCAAACATGGTTGCGCAGTGTAAAATCAAATCACCAAAATCACACGAGTTTAAAATTTTTAATCTTTCTTGATAATTTTTATAAATTGTTAATATGTTTCTTTCTAGAGGAACACCTCTTTTAATGTTTATGTTCTTGGGTAATTGGCCTTTATTTTTCCATTGATTAATAATAGATAAAATGAACACAGGGGCTATTTTTTTTATATCTATATTTTCTGCTTTGCAGATATTTTTTATTAATCTTAATTGGTCTTCTTGATCGATAATTGTGAAATGAGAATTCAAACCTATTGCTTCTGCATGTCTTCTTAATATTTTAGCACATACAGAATGAAATGTTCCAAGCCAGGGTATTGATGATTGTTTTTCCTTTAGAAGGTCAGTAATTCGGTTTTGCATTTCTCTAGCGGCCTTATTAGTAAACGTGACGCATAAAATTTGATTTGGCCAAGCTTTTTTTGTTTTAATGATATGGGCCACTCTAGAAGTTAATACCCTTGTTTTTCCCGAGCCAGCACCAGCCACAATTAAACATGGACCTTCGAGCTCAATTACCGCCTCTTTTTGATTTTTGTTGAGGCAGTTTAAATAATTTTGTTTGCTAATTTCCATTAAATTTATATTTTACTATTTTAAATTCAAAAAAAACAAAATAAATGAAATTTATCGATTTTCAAAGGTATAAGTACTCCAAGTTCTACAAAAATGTCAGTTTAAAAAAATATAAATCTATTTCAGGCTATTATGCTCGTTTATACAATTTATTTTCAAAAACTATTTTTTTAATAGTTCATAAATTGATTGATATTAAAAAATATAATTTTTCAAAAATTTATAAAAGTATTAAATGGGAAAAATATAAGCATATACCAACTTATGTGGTCGGTGTTATTGTTTTTTTGATTATTATTTATATAAGCATTCCTCTTTTTTTCAATTATGATAAATCAAAAGTACAGAATCAAATTTGTCAAGATTTTAATATTAGTTGTAAGATATTAGGCGACATTAGATATAATATTTTACCAACCCCAAGAATTATTCTTAGTAATTTTGTAATAAAAAGTATTAATAATAAAAACGAAACTATAGGAGTCGTAGAAAATGTTGAAATAAAACTTTCACTTCATAATTTGTTGCATAGAAACAGAATTAATTTTAGTACAATTAATTTGATAAAAGCCAAAGTTAATTTTAATTTAAATAATTTTAAGAAATATAAAAATTTTTTTAAAACAAAACCTAATTTTAAAAATATAAATTTAGAAAGTGGTGAGTTAGAATTTTTTGATAATAAAAAAAGTTTAACAAGTATAAAAAATATAAGTTTTAAATATAAATTAAATGAAAATATTGATGCTTTGATCTTGAGGGGAAATTTTTTAAATAATGATATTTATATCAATTTGAAAAACAAAAAAAATAAAGATAATCCTTCAAAGTTTTTAATGATAAAATTTATGGATACGAATACACAGGTAAATATATTTGACTCAAAAGTAGGAAAAAATATTATTAGTGGAAATATTTCTTCTAAAAAAAATAATAACAGATTAACAGCAATTTTTGATTACGGAGACAATCAAATTTTTTTTAAACATGCGAATGTAAGAAATATTTTTTTAGATGGTAAATTTAGTGGAATTGTAACGCTATTACCCTACTTTAATTTTGATCTTGATATTGATCTAAACACTATAAATTTTAATAGACTGCATAGTTATCTTATTGCTTTAAGCCCAAAAAATAAAAAAAATTTATTTAGAATTAATAAAAAAATTAATGGTCAGCTAAATTTATCTGCAGAAAAAATATTCTCAAAGCGTACTTTAATTAATTCTCTAGAGTCACGATTAATATTTATGAATGGTAATATTTTGATTGAACAATTATTACTCAGCTTGGGAAGATTAGGTGCCACCGATATAACAGGTGTTATTAATAATGATAAAAAATATAGTACTCTTAAATTTGAAAATAATATATTTCTTGATAATTCAAAGCGTTTTTATAATAAATTCGGTATTTTTAATAAAGAAAGAACTTCAACTAGTTTATTCATTTCAGGAAATCTTGATTTGATGAACCTAAGGTTACATTTGAACGAGATATCAGAAGATGAAAAATTTAGTGATGAAGATATTGCTTATTTTGAAAAAAAGTTTAATGACATACTGCTAGAAAATGGTTACGCAAGCCTATTCAACTTCCTTAATTTAAAAAATTTCATTGGATCAATTACGGAATAGATAAATTAAACTAATAAGGTTTGATCATTTTTTTTGGATTTACAATTTTTTCGTATTCTTTTTTATTTATTAATCCAGATTTGATTGCTTCTTCCTTTAAAGTTGTTCCATTTTTATGAGCTTTTTTTGCAATCTTTGCAGCATTGTCATAGCCTACCTTTGGAGATAGAGCAGTCACGAGCATTAAAGAATTATCCAAATAACTCTTAATCCTTTTTTTATTTGCTCTTAATCCTTTAATACAATAATTTGCAAAACTTTTTGATGCGTCGGCCATTATATGAATAGATTGTAAAATATTATGGATTATTAGGGGTTTGAATACATTTAATTCAAAATGACCATGAGAACCAGCCATTGTTATACCGTTATGATTCCCAATTACTTTTACACAGACCATCGTGACTGCTTCAGACTGAGTTGGGTTTACTTTTCCTGGCATAATAGAAGACCCCGGTTCATTTTCTGGCAAAATAAGTTCATCTAATCCAGCTCTTGGTCCAGAACCTAAAAATCTAATGTCGTTTGCTATCTTCATTAAACAAACAGCTGTTGTATTCATAGTTCCAGAAAAATTAACAATGGCATCATGTGCAGCCAATGCCGCAAATTTATTTTCTGCTGGTTTAAAAGGAAGTTTTGTTATTTTTTTTAATTCGTAAATTATTTTTTTGTCAAAACCTTTTTTGGTATTCAAACCAGTACCTACGGCCGTGCCACCTTGCGCCAAAAAATATATTTCCTCAAGAGCTGTTTCTATTCTCTTAATACATTTACTTAATTGTGAATGATATCCAGAAAATTCTTGACCTAAGGTTATGGGAGTTGCATCTTGAAGATGTGTTCTTCCTACTTTTATAATTTTATTAAATTGCTTGGCTTTTCTATTAATTTCTGAATCGAGTAATTTGAGAGAGGGCAGCAACTTCCCCTTTGCCCTTATTGCTATGGCCATATGCATAGCCGTAGGAAAAACATCATTAGTTGATTGAGATTTATTTACGTGATCGTTAGGATGTACTGGTTTTTTGCTGCCCATTTTACCACCAAGCATTTCAATAGCCCTGTTAGAGATTACCTCATTAACGTTCATATTAGTTTGTGTTCCTGAACCGGTTTGCCAAACTTTAAGTGGAAAGTGATTTTTGAGCTTTCCTGAGATTACTTCGTTTGCCGCCCTGACAATTGCTTTACTTATTTTTTTATCGATATCGCCATTTTTTGCATTCACTATAGCCGCAGATTTTTTAATCATAGCAATGGATTTGATAACAATCGGTCTGACAAAAAAATCACCTATATCGAAAAACTTATTGGATCTTTGTGTTGAAGCCCCCCAATATTTGTTTTTTGGAACTTTCACGAAACCCAAACTATCAAATTCTTTTCTAAATTTCATATTTTGCAAAAGGTTTTATCATATTAATTTTATTTACACTAAAAACCATAATATTAACGAAACTATGGCAATAATAATAATTAAAATTCGAACACCAAATAAATATCTTGAAATTTCAGGAGATTGTGTAGATTGTCTTCTTTTTTTAGCACCCAACGATATAACTAAATAAAAAACAAAAAGAAGAACAAATATGACAACTAAAATTTCAGTTTTTTCTAACATTGGTATTATTTGGAATAATTAAACTAAAAAAATGAAAAATACAGAACTTTGTATAAGTATATGAAAATATGATCCTAATTTCCTCAACGGTCAAGTGTGTATTGGTTGTTTTAGAGAACAACATGAGATAATAAATTGGCATAAAATGTCAACAAAAGAAAAAAAAGTAGCACAGAAAGATATTATTAAAAGAAAAATGAAATATGAGGGTAAAAAATGAAAAGATTATTATTGTGTACGCTTTTTTTTCTAACATTTTGTAATTTAATATTAGCCCAAAGTTCTCTACCTGAATGCAAAGGAAACGATAAGAACGTATCAAAATTTTCAGGAAAACATTTACGTGGGGTTAAAAAATGGACAAATTGTCATGGTACTACAATTGGTCCCAAAGGTGAAAAATATGTCGGTGAATTTTACAAGGGAAAATTTCACGGACAAGGAACTTTCACGCAACATGGCAGAAAATATGTTGGGCAATATAAAAATCATAAAAGAGATGGACAAGGAACCTATACGTACGCAAATGGAGATAAGTACGTTGGTGAGTGGAAAAAACATAAATATTTTGGTCATGGAATCTATACTTATGCAAACGGCGATACATACGTAGGCGAATGGAAAAAAGATGCATATAATGCTCCAGATAATTTAAAAGAGCGACACGGACAAGGAACTTTAACGAAGGCTGATGGAACAATTGAAAAAGGTATCTGGAAAAAAGGTAAATTAATTAAACCAAAACAGTAAAGTTGACAATAAAACAAAAAGAAGTCTTACAACTAGTTTTAAGGCCTTGGTGCTTGAATTCTTTCACTAGAAAAATAAATTTTATTCTTGATTTTTATCATTTATGTGGTCAAAATATAAATTCGTATGTCTGATAATATTAAATATTTATTAGAAGAAGATAAAATACCTAAAACTTGGTACAATATTTCTGCTGACTTACCAAAACCATTAGCGCCACCATTACATCCTGGAACGCATAAACCAGTTGGTCCTGATGACTTAGCCCCATTGTTTCCTATGGCATTAATAGGACAGGAAGTTTCTCAAGAAAGAGAAATTGAAATTCCTGGACCAGTTAGAGAAATATATAAACAATGGAGACCGTCTCCATTATTTAGAGCAAGAAAACTTGAAAAAAATTTAGATACACCAGCAAAAATTTATTACAAATATGAGGGAGTAAGTCCTACTGGAAGTCACAAACCAAACACGGCAGTTGCTCAGGCGTTTTATAACAAAGAAGAAGGTACAAAAAAAATAACAACAGAAACAGGCGCAGGCCAATGGGGAAGTTCTCTAGCCCTTGCCTGTTCAATATTTAAAATAGAGCTAGATGTTTACATGGTAAGAGTTAGTTTTGATCAGAAGCCTTATAGAAAGATGATAATGCAAACATATGGAGCGAAATGTATTGCAAGTCCTTCGAATGAAACAAATACAGGGAAGGCTATTCTTAAAAAAGATCCAAACAACACGGGTAGTCTCGGTATAGCTATATCAGAGGCCATTGAAATAGCTGCACAAAGCGAAACAACCAAATACTCTTTGGGAAGCGTTTTAAATCACGTCTTAATGCACCAAACCGTTGTTGGTAATGAATCGATAATACAAATGGAGATGGCAGGAGATTATCCCGACATCCTAATAGGCTGTACTGGCGGCGGAAGTAATTTTGCTGGTCTGATCTTTCCATTCCTTGGAAAAAAATTTAGAGAAAAAAAGGAAGTAAAAGTTATTGCATGTGAACCAAAGTCTTGTCCCTCTTTAACAAAAGGTAAGTATGCTTATGATTTTGGAGACACGGGCAACCTGACACCTTTAGTTAAAATGCATACTCTGGGTTCATCATTTATGCCTCCAGCTACACATTCTGGCGGATTAAGATACCATGGCATGGCCCCAATGGTTAGCCATCTAAAAGATATAGGAGCTATTGAGGCAAAAGCTTTTGGACAAAAAGAATGTTTTGAAGCGGGCGTGAAATTTGCAAATGTTGAAGGAATAGTTCCAGCACCTGAAGCAACTCATGCTGTAAAGGGTGCAATAGATGCCGCTCTTGAATGTAAGAAGAATGGTAAACCAAAAACTATCCTTTTTAATCTGTGTGGCCACGGTCATTTTGATATGCAAGCTTATGGTGATTACTTTGATAACAAGCTTGCTGAGGACGATTATAACGAATCTGCAGTTAATAAAGCACTAGAAAACTTACCAAAAATAGCATAACAAACATTTTCTTAAAAAATTTAGTATGCACTTTATAAATCCATTTAAGGGTCTTAAAGTTAACACAATATAATTTATTCTAAGGCAAATATAAGGAAAATTATGAAAACTAAAATATTTTGTGATACAGCTGATTATGTAATAATCAAAAAATTTGCTAAAAACTCTTTTGTTCAAGGTTTTACAACCAATCCCACTCTTATGTATTTAGCAGGCGCAAAAAGTTATAAAAATTATGCAAAAAAAATATTAAAAGTTTGTTCAAATAAACCAATTTCTTTTGAAGTGTTTGCGGACGATCCTGATAAAATGATTAAACAAGCATTAAAAATAAAAGAATGGGGAAAAAATGTATATGTTAAAGTTCCTGTTACGAATTCTAAAGGAAAATTTAGCGGCAAAGCAATAAGATATTTAAGTCATAGAAACGTAAAGCTGAACATAACCGCTGTCTATACAGCTCAACAAACAAAAAAAATAATAAAAAATTTAAATAAAAACACAAAGTCTATCATTTCAATATTTGCTGGACGAATGGCAGATGTCGGCAAGGATCCTGTTCCAATATTTAAAGAATGTGTAAAATTGTCAAAAAAGTATAATAATGTTCAAATTTTATGGGCCAGCACAAGGGAGCCCTATAATTTCATTCAAGCAAAACAGATTGGATGCAATATAATAACCATGCCTGAAAAGGTTATTGAAAAGGTTTTAAAGTTTGGAAAATCCTTTCAATCGTTAACAATTGATACTGTCAAAAAATTCCTTTTGGATAGCAAAGAATCTCATTTTAAGTTATAACTCGAAAGAGTAAAAATTATGAAAAAAGGGAAAGTAAAAAGAAAAGTTCCGACTTTAACATCGATGACCGCATTATATAAAAAACGTGGTTTTAAAAGACCGAAAGGTTGTGCAGAGGCATATATGCGCGGATTTAAAGATGCAAAAAAACTTGCTTATCAGCGATGTAAATGCCCACGTATTGTTTTTTAAATTTTTTTTATACCGCTAAGAAAATATTATCTCCATAAATGATGAGAAAATATATTTCGGTTTGTTCAATTTTACTTTTTATAATACCGGTAATTACACTACTTATTTGTATTCAAATACATGTATTGCATTATGATCTTCATTCGTTTCCATTTATAGATGGCAAGGTTTCAGTCAGTCTAATAGGACGTCAAGAGAAAACTATTGGGATTTTTAGATCGGGTTTTTTTCTTTATATGTTTATTTCTGTCCTTTTTTATATAAAAATATCGAACTTTTTCTTATTAAAGGATGTAAAAAATAAATTAAAAATCTATGGTCTTTCTGCAAATTTCTTTCTTTGCATATATATATTTGTGTTAGGAAGAGATGGGTCATTTTACGAAATTTCTAGGAGACTAGCGATAATATTTTATATAACTAATATATATATTAATCATGCCTACATAATTAAAATATTGAGATTATTAAAATATAAAAAAAAGATACAAATAAATAATATTTATTTACCAATTTTTTACGTAATTATCGTCTTTATGACTGTTTTGATAATTATAGGATTTCCATGGGTTAATCCTCTTTTTAAATATCCAGATCAGTTAAAAAATATTGTTGAGTGGAACTATTTTCTTCTCACAATCGTTTTTTATATTCCTTTGTCTATAATGTTTTATCAATCCATTGATAAAGCCAAAATGAGTTAAGCGACTAATAGATTGATTTTTTAATAAGGAATTCTCATAGATAGTTTTCATAGAAATTTTTTGGTACTATAAAAAAATGAAAAGTGGTTGGTGAATAATGAATGTGCTCATATTAGGTATTGTTGTTTTTTTTGGTGTTCATTTGGTTCCAATTTCTCCACTAAAAAAAATTATAATTAACCGATTTGATGAGAACAAATATAGAGGATTATTCTCATTAATTGCTATAGCTGGATTATTAATCATCATCTATGGATTTAGTCGTGCAGATTTTTATTCTGTCTGGAATCCCTTACCTTATAGCAGGCAAATAGCGTTAATGCTGATGCCAATTTCTATAATTTTATTAGTTGCCGCAAATGTGCAAACAAACATCAAAAGATTTATTAAACATCCAATGCTTGTTGGAATAACAATCTGGTCTCTTGTTCATCTATTGGCCAATGGGGATTTACGATCCATCTTATTGTTTGCTTCATTTGGAGCGTATGCTTTAGTTGATATTATTTTTTCTAAAAAAAATTTAGCAACCAACAACTCTACAAATTATACCTTAACTAAAGATATCGCGGTTGTTATTATTGGCCTAATTGTCTTTGCCATTATTGTTTATTTTCATAAATATATTGCTGGAGTAGCGATAATTTTATAATTTTATGGCTATTCATTTTACAAAAAAAGAATTTACCGAGCGTAAATCTAAAACTATTCAAGAATTAAAAAAACAAGGATTAGATGCTTTATTAATGTTTAGGCAAGAGTCAATGTATTGGCTTACGGGCTATGACACAATGGGCTTTGTTTTTTTTCAATGTTTAATATTAACCACAAAAGGAGATGTGGTACTTTTGACAAGAGCACCTGATTTAAGGCAAGCTCAGAATACTTCGATTATTGATGATATCCGAATTTGGATAGATAAAGATAAATCTAATCCAACAAACGAACTAAAGAATATTTTATTGGAACTTGGTTTGGAAAAATCAAATCTAGGAGTCGAGTATGAAGCTTATGGATTAACAGGAAGAAATGCAATTAAACTAAATAATTCTCTAAAAAATTTTGCAACTCTTCATGACAAATCGGAATTAATTTCATGTTTTAGGACTGTCAAATCACCGGCAGAAATAGTTTATGTAAAAAAAGCTGCGGAGCTTGCGGATAAAGCATTGGATGAAGTTTGGAAAATTGTAAAACCAGGAGTTAGTGAAGCAAAAATTTTAGCAGAAATGCAAAAGGTGGTGTTCGAAGGTGGAGGAGACTATCCAGCAAATGAATTTATAGTTGGATCAGGCCACAATGCTCTCCTTTGCAGGTATCAATCTGAAAAAAGAATTTTATCTAATCCTGATCAGTTAACAATTGAGTGGGCTGGAACATTTAAACACTATCATTCAGCAATGATGAGAACCATTCCCATAGGCAAGGCTAATCCGAAACACTTTAAAATGCATGAAGCTTGTTTAGAAGCTTTGTCAAACTGTGAAAAAAAATTGAAACCAGGAAATAAAGTTGGAGATGTATTTGATACTCATGCTGAAACTTTTGATAAACTAGGTTTTAAAAGATCAAGAATGAATGCATGCGGCTATTCACTCGGAACAACTTTTGCTCCGAATTGGATGGATTGGCCAATGCTTTACACCGAAAACCCATACATCATCCAACCTGGAAATGTATTTTTTATGCATATGATTTTAATGGACAGTGAAAATCAATTAGCTATGAATCTGGGAGAGACATATCTAGTTAAACAATTAGGAAATGAAAGATTAGGAAAAAAAAAATTAGAGTTAGTTAAAGGATAATTTTTATGAAAAAGTTTCTAGCTATCTTAGCTCTGGATTTGTTGTAGCGCAATGCTGAGTTATAAGGTTAATTTTAAAAAAGCTAAATTACCCTCAAAAAAAATCTTGAGAGGCAAGTATGCTGTTCTTGAACCAATAGATATTAATAGACATTCTAAAGATTTATACGTTAATTTTCTAAGAGATAAGAAAAATAAAATTTGGATGTATTTACCTTACGGACCATTTAGAACTTACGGAAGTTTTAAAAAATGGCTTAGATCTTTTTGTTTAGGCAAAGATCCATTTTTTTATGCAATTTATTCAAAAAGATATGAACAGTTTTGTGGTATGGCAAGTTATTTAAGAATAACACCAGAACATGGATCAATAGAAGTTGGTCATATAAATTATTCTTTAATTTTACAAAATACTGTAGAGGGAACAGAAACAATGTACCTAATGATGAAAAATGCTTTTGAAAATCTAGGCAATCGTAGATATGAGTGGAAGTGTAATAATTTAAATTCCGCATCAAAAAATGCTGCAAAAAGATTAGGATTTAAATTTGAAGGTGTTTTTAGACAAATGTTTGTATTTAAAGGAAAAAATAGAGATACAGCCTGGTTTGCAATAATTGATAAAGAATGGAAAAAATTAAAAAAAGGCTACTTAAAATTTTTTAAAATTTCCAATTTTGATAAAAATTATAAACAAATAAAAAAATTGAGATTCGAATAAGAAGACCAAGTCAATTAAACATGATTATATTATCAATTTTATTTTTCATAACAGCAATACTATATTCAAGCGTTGGTTTTGGTGGAGGATCAACTTATTTAGCACTTCTCTTAATATGGAATGTGCCTTATTTTATTTTCCCCGTAATTGCTTTATCCTGTAATATCATTGTCGTATCTGGTAATTGCTTTAACTATATAAAAGCAGGAAACTTAAATTTAAAATTGTTAATTCCCTATTTGGTTGGATCTGCGCCATTAGCTTTTATTGGAGGATCTTTACCAATAGAAAAAAGATTGTTTGAAATATTGCTTTTTTTGGTTTTAGTAGTTGCTGGCACCTTACTGTTATTAAATTTTAGATCTTACGATGACGAAAAAGGAAGCTACAGAAAAATTCCAATAATAATTTCAATTTTAATAGGAGGGGTATTAGGATTCATTTCAGGTGTTGTTGGAATTGGAGGAGGAATTTTTTTAAGTCCTATACTTTTTTTAATAAGAGCAGGTAGACCAAAACATATAGTTATAACAGCTTCATTATTTATATTAATTAATTCCTTATCAGGAATTATAGGACAATTGACAAAAAATGCAGTTCTAAATGAAATACCAAATTATTGGTTTCTTTTATTAGCTGTTCTTGTAGGCGGGCAGTTGGGAAATTTTTTAAATTCAAAAATATTTCATTCTCGTACATTAGCTTTGGTTACAGCTGGACTTGTACTATTTGTAGCTGTCAGAATGGCAATTAAGTTATTTGTGTAATATGGATATAAATTTGTGTAGTCTGAAAAATATTAAAAATTTGAAATTAAATCTGTCTTGTTTTTTATCCTGATATCTTTTTTTTAACATTTGTTTTTGAAACCAGATTGTATCTAGAACATCTTCTTCTTCAAGCTTTACCATAAAAAGAAATTCACAGTTCCGCTAAACAGGAAGGTCCATATGAAAAATAAAAAAATATAAAAATAAGTTCGCATTAAAAAATTTCAATAAAATCATATTCATCGCCAGGAGAATAAGAATGAAGGATATTATCTGTAGTATCAATAGGTTCCATTGCGCGTTCATATAGGGTGTGATTGTGTTCAAATCTTGTCTAAGGAAATAAAAGAAAAAAAATATTTTGTCGCAGGTAAGAAAAAGAAACTTGAGACAAAATTCTTTTGGGCGTGTTCACAGTTTGCTCAAAAAACTTTTACAGGTAGCTTAAATTAAAAAAGTGTTGGTGTGATTGGTTGCGGGGGCTGGATTTGAACCAGCGACCTTCAGGTTATGAGCCTGACGAGCTACCAGACTGCTCCACCCCGCGATAAAGTTCAATTATATACCTGTTTTATTAAAAAAACTAAATTAGATATTATTCCGCATTCTTTGGATCTTTTTCGACCTTCGTATATTCTCTGATTTTTCTCTTTTTCTTTTTTCAGAAGGTTTTTCATAATTGCTTTTTGTTTTAAGAATTTTAAAAAAACCCTCCCTTTGAAGTTTTCTCTTTAGAATTCTTAGTGCCAGTTCAACATTATTATCTCTAACTTCTATTTTAATAACTACCTCCTAATTGAAGATGCACTAACTAACATTAATAAAAAAGATTGTCCAGATGGAATTAGAATAATATTGTATACATGTTTTCATGGTTTTTTACAGTCAATCTTTGATTATTATATTTTTGTTGTTTATTTCTTTTTTAATTCTATTAATCCTTCGACTAGCTTTGTCTGCTGCTTTTTTTATATCAACTTGAGTACACAGATTAGAGATCACAGGATCCTTTGGTACCAAATTGGAAAAATTCCAATATTTATTGTTTCTTATTAAATGCACTGTGTTTTTTGTGATGCCAATAAGTTTCCCTATTTGTCCATCAGGCATGTCGGGATAGTTTTTTATTAACCAAAGTGTAGCATTAGGTCTATCTTGTCTCTTAGATAATGGAATATATTTTTGTCCTTTTTTTTGTTTTTGGAACTTTATATCTAAGTCTTTTTTATTTAAAGCAAGAGATCTATTATTGTCTTTAGAACAAGCTTCAATTTCTTCTCTTGTTAATTGTCCCGCCAAAATTGGATTGTAAGCTTTTATTCCTTTAGCCACATCTCCATCAGCTATACCTTTTACCTCAAGTTCGTGAAGATCACAAAAATCAGCTATTTGCTTAAAACTTATCTTGGTGTTTTCGACCAACCATACAGCGGTCGCCTTTGGCATAAAGGGTTTATTGTCCATTATTTTTTGCTTGTTGATCTAAAGTTAGTGAATTTTTTGTAAAACTTGCTTACCCTGCCTTTATCTAATACTTTTTGATCTCCACCCGTCCAAGCCGAATGAGACTTTGAATCAATATCAAGTTTTAAGATATCGCCTTCCTTACCCCAGGTTGATCTTGTTTCAAAATCAACTCCATCAGTCATGACAACTTTTATTTTATGATAATCTGGATGTATTTTTTTTTTCATATGGGAATAGTTTAATATAACAAAAAAAAAAAATTAACAATAGAAAACTAACTAATTCAAGATTTTAATCATTTCCTCATTAATATTTGCATTACTTGCCAAAATAGTTTTATTTTCTAGGTATTTGTCGCTTCCTTTAAAATCAGTTACAAATCCACCAGCCTCTTTGATAAGAAGTATACCCGCGGCAATATCCCAATAACTCAAATTTCTTTGCCAAAACCCATCGCATCTTCCCGCAGCAACATAAGCCATGTCCAATGAAGCACTTCCCATTTTTCTAATTGGGGTAGCAACTATTGATGAAAATTTATTATACTTTTTTAATGTCAATTCCCTATCTTTCTCATTGGATTTATATGATGGTCCGCCTGTAAAAATTATACAATCTTTTAGCTTGGATCTTGAAGAAACACGCATTCGATGATTGTTTAAATAAGAACCATTTCCCTTTTCAGCAATAAAAGTTTCATCTTTTATTGGATCGAAAATAATACCACAAATTATTTGTTTATTGTGCTCCAATCCTATCGATATTCCAAAATGAGGTATTCCGTGAAGAAAATTTGTTGTTCCATCTATGGGGTCAATAATCCATTTAAATTCTTCGTCATTTTTTATTAATCCAATCTCCTCACTTAAGATTGAATAATTAGGTCTAGCTTTTTGCAATTCATCAATTAAAATCTTTTCTACTTTTTTGTCCGAAGCCGTCACAAAGTCTCCAGGACCTTTTAGAGAAACTTGAAGTTTTTCTACTTCACCGAAATCCCTAATCAGAGGTTTGGCTGCTTTTCTGCACGCTTTAATAAGAACATTTATATTAGCTGAAGAAAGTCTCATTTATTTAACTTTTTTAATATATTCGAGCGTTCTGGTATCTAAAATAATTTTATCACCGGAATTAATAAACGGTGGCACTGTAATTTTAATTCCATTTTCTAAGATTGCGGGTTTATATGAAGAAGATACGGTTTGCCCTTTTATTGCTGCATCGGTGACGTCTATTTTTAATTCTACATGAGATGGTAAATCAACGGACAAAACTTGATCTTCATAAAATTGAATGGTCACTTCCATATTTTCTTTCATTAGTTTATTTTTTTCTCCTAAGATGGATTTATCGACTTCGATTTGTTCAAAATTAGTTTGATCCATAAAGTAACATTTTTGTTGATCTTCATATAAAAAATTAAATTTTTTTTCATCTAAAACAGCTTTCTCAATAGAATCACTAGATCTGAATCTTTCGTTTAGTTTTGTTCCCTTTTTTACGCTTTTCAGTTCAACTTGATTAAAAGCTCCACCCTTTCCTGGCTTGACATATTGAGTTTTCAACACCATCCATAGATCATTATTATGTTCAATAATCATTCCTGGCTTAATTTCGTTTCCTAGTATTTTCATTTTTCTTCACTTAAATTCCCTTATTGCCGAAATAGGATCTAATTTATTGTTATTCCAAATGTAATTAGAGCAGGCAATAAAATTTGCTCCATTTGACAAAATTTTTTTATAATTAGAACTGTTAATTCCACCTATTGCAACGGTCGGCATATTAATTTTTTTTTTGGCCCAACGCAATATTTTTACATTGGCTTTAAAAACTGTTTTTTTTGTTGAAGATTTAAAAAATGATCCAAAAGCGATATAATTTGCACCTTGCTTTTCTGCTTTCAGAGCCAATTTTTTTGAGTTATGACATGTTACTCCAATGATCATATTTTTTCCTAATATTTTTCTACTCCAAATAAAATCCATATCTTTTTGACCAATGTGACAGCCATCCGCACCAGCCTTTTTTGCTATAAGTGGTTTATCGTTAATAAGAAACTTTACATTATTTTTTTTAGTTATTTTTTTAATTCTCTTAGATATTATTAATAAATTTGAGTTAGATATTTTTTTTAGCCTTAGTTGAAAGTATTTTACTTTTTTAGTTTTTAGCACATTGTTAAGCTCTCTATAAAACTCAACTCCTTTTATCTTTTGAGGCGATATTAGATAAATATATCTTTTCAATTTTTGTTAGACGGTTAATTGTTTTTCTAAGTCCATACTCCACTTAGCTGAAGTGGAAAGTCCGTTCATTTTGGATCTATGATTAAAGATTTTTTGGGTGTTATTTATATCACGAATATTTTTTGCCCAGTTCTTAAGAGCACTTTGTTGTAGGGCTCTCCCATAAGAAAAACTCAATAAAAAATTTGTGTCATTAATTTTATTTATTTCATTTAAATTTTGCGTGGCTTCAATTTCTGTTTGTCCTCCTGATAAAAAAGCTATTCCAGGAACTTCATTAGGCACATTCTCTTTTATACATTTGAGTGTCATTTTGGCAATTTCTAAAGTGTTGCTTTTATCTTTTGATTTATTTCCAGGCAGAATCATATTGGGTTTTAGTATTGTTCCCTTAAGATTTACGTTGTGCAATTTTAACTCTTTATAACATTCTTTCAAAACCCCGTCGGTTACTTTATAACATTTCATTATGTCATGTTTGCCATCCATTAACACTTCTGGTTCAACTATGGGAACCATTTTCGCTTCTTGAACTAGGGCCGCATATCTTGCAAGCGCGTGTGCGTTTGACTTAATAGCTAACTTGGAAGGATACTCTTCAGAAATATTGTATACCGCTCTCCATTTTGCAAATCTTGCTCCTAATTTATAATATTCAGCTAGTCTCTCTCTAAGTCCATCTAATCCTTCGGTGATCTTTTCCTCGGGAGATCCAGCTAATTTTTTTGTTCCAATATCCACTTTTATTCCTGGAATTGATCCAAAACTTCTAATTAGCTCAGGTATAGTTTTTCCAGAAGACGTCTTTTGTTTTATGGTTTCATCATAAAGTATTACTCCTCCAATGTAATTTTTTATGCCTTCTGCGGAAAATAATGCTTCTCTAAATTTTAGTCTATTTTCTGATGTTGATTCAATATTTATACTGGATAATCTTTTTGTCATAGTTCCAGTGCTTTCATCAGCAGCTAATATACCTCTTCCCTTTGCTATCATTTGTTTTGCAATATTTTCTATTTCACTCATTTATTTCTAAAGCTTTTATACCAGGTAATTTTTTTCCTTCAAGAAATTCCAAAAAAGCTCCACCCGCAGTTGATATATAAGAGAATCCATTAGAACAACCAAACTTATTTATAGCTGCAACAGTATCACCACCACCCGCAATTGATGTAAGAATTTCTTTTTTAGTATTTTCAACTATTTTATTAGCAATTTTATTACTTCCCAATGAAAATTCTTCAACTTCAAAATAGCCTGCTGGCCCGTTCCACAAAACTGTTTTTGATTCATCAATTTTATTAAGAATATTTTCTATGGTTTTTTTGCCAATATCCAAAATTAAGTCATTTTCACCAATTTTATTCAGACTTTTTAACTGACCTTTAGAGTTATAATCTTTTGAAACAATGACGTCCTCGGGTAAAATAAGATTGCAGTTGTTTATTTCACATTGTTTTAATATGTCCTTTAGCAGTTTTTCTTGATTTTTTTCAAATAGAGATTTCCCGATATTATATCCTTGATATTTTATGAAGTTGTTTGCCATTGCCCCCACAATGATAATATTTGTTATTTTTTTCATAAGATTATTAATAATTCCGATTTTGGTAGAAATTTTTGCTCCCCCAACAATACAAGTAACAGGTTTTTTAGCATTACTTGTTAGCATTTTTATTACATTAACTTCTTCAGCTAGGAGTTTACCTGCATATGAATCGATATGTTTTGTTATTTCACAAACAGATGCATGGGCTCTATGTGAGCAAGAAAAAGCTTCATTTATATAAATATCACCGATTTTAGAAAGCTCCTTTGCTAAAGATACCCCATTCAGTTCTTCTTCTTTATTAAATCTAATGTTTTCAAGCAATAATACTTCTCCGGAGCTAATTTTCTTACTTTTTTCTATCGCTGATGAACCATAGTTTTCATTAAAAAAGTGAACTTTAGAATTTAACAAAGTTCCTAAAATAGGAGCTATAACCTTTAAAGATAGTTTTTGATCAATTTTTCCTTTTGGTCTACCAAGATGTGAAATAAGAATTATTTTAGTTTTTCTGCTTATAAGTTCTTTTATTACTGGTACGATTTTATTTATTTTAGATTTGTCAGTAACTTTACCATTTGTTATAGGTACATTTAAATCAACACGTAAGAGAACCCGTTTGTCAGCTAGATTAAATTTTTCATCAAGAGCCTTTAGTTTGCTCATTTTCTATTTTAGTTTTCCGGAGTAAACTGCTAGATCACACATTCTATTTGCAAAACCCCATTCGTTGTCATACCAAGCAGATACCTTTGCCATTTTACTATCAATAACTTTTGTCAAAGAAAGATCAACTATAGCTGAGTGAGGATCGTGATTAAAATCTGAAGAAACAAGTTGATCGTTGTTTGTGCTCAATATATTTTTTAATTCTGACTTTGAAGCTTTTGAAAATGAATTATTTATTTTTTCAACAGACAAACTATTATTTGAAGAAAAAACAAACTCTACCAACGAAACATTAGGCGTTGGCACTCTAATAGAAATCCCTTCAACTTTACCCTTTAGCTTTGGTATAACATTACCGAGAGATTTTGTAGTTCCTGTTGTTGTAGGTATCATAGAACTGGGAGCGCTTCTGGCTCTTCTTAAGTCTTTATGTGAATTATCTAGCAATCTTTGATCGTTGGTATAAGAATGTATTGTTGTCATAAAACCTCTTTCAATTCCAAAATTATCATCTAATACTTTAACCATCGGAACCAAACAATTTGTAGTGCAGGATGCTGCCGATATTATTTGATCACTGGATTTCAAAATTTTTTCATTTACTCCAAAAACAATATTTATGGCACCCTTGCAGGGAGCAGAAACAATAACTTTTTTTGCGCCAGAATTAATATGTTGTCTTGATTTTTCATTTGTATTGAACTTTCCAGTACATTCGAGAACAACATCAACTTTGTTTCTTTTCCAATCTATTTTTGAAATATCTGTTTCATGAGTCATGTCTATTTTTTTTTCGTCAATTATAATTGATTTATCAGAATGACTTATTTTGTTATTTAATTTTCCATGTACAGTATCGTATTTTAAGAGAAAGCTACTAATTTCTGCGTTACTCCTATTATTAATAGCAACTATTTCTAAATCTTTTCTATTATTTTCAATAACCGATCTTAATGTCATTCTTCCAATTCTACCAAAGCCATTGATTCCAACTTTTAAAATCATAATTATTGTTCCAGCATTTTCTTTGCTATTTTAGTGACAGTATTGCTAGTTAAATTGAAATTTTCATATAGTTTGTTAAATGGAGCGCTTTTTCCAAAAGATCTAATTCCTAAAGATATTCCATCAGATCCAACATATTTTTCCCAACCAAAAATACTGCCAGCTTCTATTGAAATTTTTATAGAGTTTTTTTCAATAATTTTTTCTTTATACTCTTCCGATTGTTTGTCAAATAATTCTTGGCATGGCATCGAAACTACTTTTGCACAGATATTTTCGTTTTGAAGTTTTTTTTGAGCATCAATAGCAATTTGAACTTCTGAACCGGAGGCAATCAAAGTTACTTGAGAATTGGAATTTGTCTTTTTTATTTCATAAGCACCAAGACTGCTCATATTTTTTGTTGTTAATTTTTCTGAAATAAACGGAATTTTCTGTCTTGTTAGAGCTATCACGCTGGGATTAGTACTACTTTTTAAGGCAATTTCCCAACATTCAAGTGTCTCAATTGTGTCTGCAGGTCTAAAGACATTTAAATTTGGTATTGCTCTTAAATTAGCCAAATGTTCAATTGGCTGATGTGTTGGACCATCTTCACCTAACCCAATGGAATCATGAGAAAATATATAAATAACTTTTAAACCCATAAACGCTGATAGCCTTAACGCTGGTTTGCAATAATCTAAAAAAATTAGAAAAGTTCCACCGTATGGAATTATACCTCCGTGCAGAGCCATGCCATTCATGATTCCTGCCATGGCATGTTCTCGGACACCATAATGGATGTAATTTCCTTTAAAATTTGTAGGTTTGATAATATTAGAATATATAGTTTTTGTATTGTTCGAACCACTTAAATCTGCTGAACCTCCAATTAATTCTGGCAAATTTTTTGTAATAGTTTCTATAACTGAAGCAGAAGATTGTCTTGAAGCAATATTTTGTTTTATATCAAAAAATCTTCTTTTTTCTTCTTTAATAATTTCATCAAAATTTTGGGGTAATTTTCCATTAATTGTTCTAGAAAATTCTTCTTTAAATTTATTATTTTTTTTATTGTAAATAGCATTCCATTTTTTTTCCTGCAAAATTCCTTTTTCTCCAATTTTTCGCCATTTATTAAGTATTTCTTTCGGAATTTCAAAAGGGCCATATTTCCATTTCAGTTTTTTTCTAACTAACATAATTTCTTCTTCTCCAAGGGGAGAACCATGAGAGGATGCTTTGCCCGATTTATTGGGAGAGCCGTATCCAATAATGGTCTTACATGAAATCAGGTTTGGTTTTTTTGATTTTAATGTTTTTTTAATGGCTTTCGTTATTTCTTTTTCATTGTGTCCATTTACTTCTTGGAAAAACCATCCATAGCTTTCAAATCTTTTCTTATAATTATCAGATACTGTTAAATTTGTTGAGCCGTCTATAGATATTTTGTTGTTATCAAAAAATACAATTAAATTTTTTAGTTTTAAATGTCCAGCCAAACTCATTGATTCATGACTAATGCCTTCCATAAAGTCGCCATCGCTAGCAATGACATATGTTTTATGATTAATTAAATTGGAACCAAATCGTTTTTTCATTATCTCTTCTGCAACAGCTATACCAACAGCGTTTGACAAACCTTGGCCCAGTGGTCCAGTGGTAGTTTCTATTCCTGAATTTTTTTTATATTCTGGATGACCGGCACATATAGAATTCAATTGTCTGAAATTTTTTATATCTTCTATTGAGATGTTCTTGTAACCAGTTAGATAAAGAAGTGAATATAAAAGCATAGAACCATGTCCGGCTGAAAGGATAAATCTATCTCTGTTAATCCAACTAGGGTTTTTTGGATTAAACCTTAGGTAGCATTGAAACAAAACCGTCGCAACATCTGCCATTCCCATTGGCAAACCTGGATGACCAGAATTAGCTTTTTGGATAGCATCAATAGATAGAAATCTCACCGCGTTTGTTAAATCTTTGAAGACTGGATTCACTATAAAACCTATATAGACTTGAACGTTTCAAATCAATAATATGATTTTGGTACAAATCAAATGATAAATTATGAAGAAAAAGAAAAAAAGTTAGATAACGTTCTAAATGAATTGAATTTGATGACTAACAAGGTCCTAAAGATGAACAAAGATATAAGTTCTCTGAATTTAGAAAAGAATCAATTATTAAGGGAAAAAGAAGAATCACAGAAGAACTTTGAACAATTGGCACAACAACACACGGAATTAAAGTCGGAGCTTGAAAAAATTAAAGAAGATATTGGTTGCAAATTTGACAAACAAAACGACCTTAATCAAAAAATTGATGAACTTAATCAAGAAACAGAAATTCTTATTGATGAGATTGACAAATGGCAAACGTAAATATTAAATTTAATAATAAGGATTATTTGCTTTCTTGTGACGAAGGACAAGAAGAAAACCTTAAAGATTTAGCAAGCCATTTAGACACAAAGTACGCTGAACTTAAAAAAAATCTTGGTAATATAGGAGAAAATAAACTTTTATTGATAACGGCAATCAAAATAATAGACGATTATTTTGATTTGTTAAAAAAAGTAAAAAGTACTAAAAGTGATTTTCAAAAATTATCTGATAAATTTAAAGAACTAAGATCTTTGGCCATTAACTACAAAGATGAAAAAGAATTAGAGATTGAAAAATTAAAAAATGAACTTGATGAATTTAAAGCAATGGCAGAAAAGAACAAGATTTCATATGAGGAGACTTTAGAAAAAACAACAAAATCAATAGAAAAATTTATTGAAAGCACCCATCCTGAATTAGAAAAAAACATACAATAAATGAAATTTAATAAATTTCTTTTAAGAAAGAAATTTCTTTCAAAAAGAAGAAAAAAATATTTAACTGCAAAAAAATTTAATTTTAATTTAATTTTTGGGTTGATCAGGAAACATTTTAATAAAAAAAAAATGGTTATTGGAGGTTATTTTCCTTCAGATTATGAGGTCAATATTGTAGATTTTTTGGAAAATGTGGCAAAGAAAAAAATTAAAATCGTTTTGCCTGTTATTGAATCTTCAAACAACATGTCATTTAAATTATGGATTTATGGGGAACCGCTTTATGTAAATAATTTTGGAATTCTAGAGCCAAAAAATACAAGAATTGAAATTATTCCTGATCTTGTTTTAGTTCCTCTTGTGACATTTGATGAAAAATTAAATCGTATAGGTTATGGCAAAGGGTATTATGATAGAAGTTTGAAAAAAATAAAAAGACATAAAAAAAATATGATTTCAGTGGGAATTGCTTATTCATTTCAAAAATGTCGGAAAATACCGATCAATAAATATGATTTTAAATTAGACTATATTTTCACTGAACAAGGTATTATAAGCTCAAAATAACGACTTATGAATATTTTGTTACTTGGCGATATCGTGGGACCTTCAGGAAGAAAGGCTTTGACCGAAAATTTACCTGATTTAATTAAAAAAAAAAAATTAGACTTTGTTGTAGTAAATGGTGAAAATGCTGCTGATTCAGGAGTGGGTATAACAAAAAAAAATGTTGAACAATTCTTTGAAGATGGAGTTGATGTAATCACAACGGGAAATCATGTTTGGGATCAGATGGAAGCAATGGATTTTATCTCTACAGAAAAAAGATTATTAAGACCAGAAAATCTTTTCAAGGGATCTCCAGGTAATGGATTTGGAATTTTTAATTCAAAAAATAATAAAAAAGTTGCTGTGATAAATTTAATGGGAAATATTTATATGAAAAAAAGTGATGACGTTTTTCAAGCAGCACAAAAATTTATTCAAAAAGTTCAGTTAAAAAAAAATGCAGATTTTATAGTTGTTGATTTTCATGGTGAAATAACAAGTGAAAAAATGGCCATGGGTTATTTATTTGATGGTAAAGCTACGTTGGTAGTTGGAACCCATACGCATGTTCCTACGTCAGATCACAGAATAATGGATAAGGGTACAGCTTACCAAACAGATATAGGTATGTGTGGAGATTATAATTCAGTTATTGGAATGAACAGGGATAACTCCTTAAAAAAATTTTTTAAAGATCCTTCAGCAATTAAACATTTTCCAGCACTTGGTGAAGCTACAATTTCAGGTGTGATGGTTGTTGCTGACGATAAAACTGGTTTAGCTAGTGAAATTACGCCAATCGTTTTTGGTGGCCAACTAGAAAGCACAATATAAATAATGGCAGGTCATTCACATTGGGCTGGCGTTAAACATAAAAAGGGTCGTGTGGATAAACAACGTTCTAAAATCTTTTCAAAACTTTCTAAAGAGATTATTGTGGCAGCTAAATCAGGATCAAAAGATCCAGACATGAATCCAAGACTAAGATCAGCTATACAAGCAGCAAAAGTTGCTAACATGCCAAAAATCAATATTGAAAGAGCAGTCAGTAGATCTGAAAAAAACAAAGATTTAAACTATAACAATCTATTGTACGAGGGCTTTGGACCTGAGAAAGTTGCAATTATTGTAGAAACCTTAACTGATAATAAAAATAGAACCGCATCAAATATCAGAGCAATTTTTCAAAAGTTTGGAGGAAATCTTGGAGAGTCGGGCGTAGCTTCACATCAATTTAAGCAAGTTGGTGTGATTAGAATTGATAGAGATAAAATTTCAGACGATGATATTTTGGAGTTTGCAATTAATATAGGAGCGGAAGATTGTTTATCAGACGGCTTGTATCATGAAGTAATTACTAAGAAAGATGGTCTGTACAAAACTAAAACTACGATAGAAAAAAAAATCAAAGGGGTTATTTCATCAAATATTGAATGGATACCGGTAAACAAAATTTCATTAAACAAAGAAAAAACTAAATCAATGGTAAATTTTCTTGAGACATTAGAAGATGATGATGATGTTCAAAATGTATATGCAAATTTAGAAATTAATGACAATTTATTAGAAGAAAATTCAATATGATAATTTTTGGGATAGATCCTGGGGTAAGCGGTGCAATTAGCGTTTTGGAAAACAAAAAAGTCATCGAAGTATTTGATATGCCTACTATGATAGATGGGAAAAAAAATAAAAAACAGGTAAACGGCTCTCAGGTTACGAACATTATTAAAGAAAAAGTAAATAATAATGATGAAATTATTGTTGTTGTAGAACATGTTAACGCAATGCCCGGACAAGGAGTTACCAGCATGTTTAATTTTGGACAATCTTTTGGTGTAATAAAAGGTATTTGTTCAGCTTTGAGTTTACCCATATATTTTGTTAGGCCAACCAAATGGAAAAAATATTTTAACTTAATTAAAACAAACAAAGACGCTAGTAGAACGAAGGCAATTGAAATCTATCCGGAAATATCAGGTAAAATTTCTAGAAAAAAAGACTCTAATAAAGCTGATGCAATTTTAATAGCTAGGTATTTCAACGATACGCAACTTTAATTTTAACGAAAAATTGATTTTAACGTCAAATTCATGACACATTTAGATGCTCATTAAGCCTTAATGGAACAAGAAATAGCTACACAGGTTGTTGGATTGGGAGGATCAACTGATTTTTCTTTAATTCAACTTTTTTTGAGAGCCGATATTGTAGTAAAAAGTGTTATCGTAATTTTGATTGCTGCATCCGTGTATTCTTGGGCGTTGATTTTTGAAAAATATAAGCTTTTTGCAAAAATTGAAAAGACCACAAAAGATTTTGAAGAAAAATTTTGGAAATCTAAATCAGCAGAAAATTTTTATAATAATCTCGCTAATGAAGAAAAAGATCCACTAGCAAATATATTTCAATCAGCAATGGCTGAATTGTTGAAAACAAGATCCAAATCAGCTTCAGTTCAATCCGCTCGAGTAAGTAAAGTACTTGAAATTTCGAGTGATAAAGAAGTTAAATTGATTGAGAAACACTTTACTTTTTTAGCCACCGTGGGTTCAACGGCTCCCTTTATTGGTTTATTTGGAACGGTCTGGGGAATAATGAATTCATTTCAGTCGATTGCTATTTCAAGAAATACTAGTCTTGCAATAGTAGCACCTGGAATAGCAGAAGCACTTTTTGCGACAGCATTAGGTTTGCTTGCAGCCGTACCTGCTGTTGTAGCGTATAATAAATTTACAAGTGACTCTGCAAAATATAGCGCGAGAATAGAAAATTTTTCTAAGAGATTTACATCAATAATTTAAATTATATTTATGGGTTTTCAATTGAATCGTTCATCTAAAAAACCAATGAGCGAAATAAATGTAACCCCTTTTGTTGACGTAATGCTAGTGCTTCTGATAATATTTATGGTTACAGCTCCCTTGTTAACAGTAGGAGTGCAAGTTGACCTACCAGAATCAGCAGCTGACTCTTTGCCCGATGAACAAGAACCACTGACACTATCAATTAATTCAAAAGGCGAAGTTTTTATACAAGAACATCAAGTTGCTTTTGAAAAAATAATACCAAAAATTTTAGCTATATCAAAGAATAGAACTGATACCAGAATATATGTCAGGGGAGATAAAACGATCAACTACGGTCGAGTCCTTGAAGTTATGGGAATGTTATCTGGGGCCGGTTTTTCTAAGGTCGCTTTAATTTCAGAACCATACAAAAACTGAAATGACCAGAAGCATATTTTTGTCTTTGTTATTTCATTCAGCTATGATCGTTCTGACAGCATTAAGCTTACCCTTTATGAAGAGAATGCCAATTGACTTACCGCCAATAGTATCTGTAGATTTAATACAAATTTCTGATATCACCAACATTCCCTTTGCACCAAAAGCTAGGGAAGTGCTTGAAAAAATTAAAAAAAAAAAAGAAAGAGTAGTTTCAGAACAGGCACCTCCGTCTAAAAAAAAAAAGGAAAAACCAGATAGAATTCCACTTCCTGATGATTTAAATAAAGAAAAAAAAAAGATAGTAAAAAAAAAACAAAATCCTGAAGAAATTAAAGAACTTATTAGGCAAGATTCAGAATTTGAAAAAAAGGAACTTTTTGATCCCAATCAAGTAGCGGCTCTTATTGACAAATCTAAAGTAGAGCAAGCTGAAACTTCAAAAAAAGAAAAAAAACTTACGCAAAGCAACATTAAAAAAACCTCATTTACAACCGGATTAACTTTAAGTGAAGAAGACGCATTAAAAGCGCAAATTTTTGGATGTTGGAGTTTGCCATTAGGATTACCTTATGAGGAAAATTTGTTAGTGAGAATTAAATTGAGATTGAAACCCGATGGTACCGTTTTAAGGTCAACAATATTAGATCACGAGCGTATGAATACGCCAGGGCAAAGATTTTATAAAGTCTTGGCTGAAAGCGCTCTTAGAGCTGTCAGAATTTGTCAACCCTTAAGAGTTCCGCCAGCAGGATATGAAAGATGGAAAGATTTACAATTAAATTTTAACGCTAACGAAATGTTAAAGGGATAGTATGAAGAGACTATTTTTTGTTATTTTTTGTTTTTTTCTTCTTATCAGACCGACAGTTGCTTTAATTGAAGTTGATATAACAAGAGGAAACCTAGAACCATTACCGATAGCTGTGTCGTCTCTTTATCACGAGCAAGGTTCACAAGAGATAATACAAGGTGAAAAGATTATTAAAAATGTTGGAGAAGAAATTTCAAAGATAATTGAAGCAAATTTAAAAAGGTCTGGTTTATTTAATCCTTTAAAAAAAGATTCATTTTTACAAAGTTCCGACATAGCTCACATTAAACCCAGATTCGAAGATTGGAGATTAATAAAAGCCCAAGCTCTTGTTAGTGGAAAAGTGACAATTTCAGAAAACAGACTAAGAACTGAATTCAGATTATGGGATGTCATAGCAGCAAAAGAAATGATAGCTTTGGCCTTTTCTACTACACCGGATAATTGGCGAAGAGTAGCACACATAATTTCAGATAAAATTTATCAGAGATTAACGGGGGAAGAAGGTTATTTTGACACACGAATTGTTTATGTTTCCGAAACCGGTAAAAAGACTCGAAGAATTAAGAAACTTGCTGTCATGGATCAAGATGGCGCGAACGTAAAATATTTAACATTAGGTAATGAGTTGGTTTTGACTCCAAGATTTAGTCCAACAAATCAACTAGTAACCTATTTATCGTATTTTAGAAATTTTCCTAGAGTGTATTTACTTGATATTGAGACGGGAGTTCAAGAAGTAGTAGGAGACTTTCCTGGAATGACTTTTGCTCCAAGATTTTCACCAGATGGAAAAAAAATTATTATGAGTTTCGCCAAGGATGGAAACTCAGATATCTTTACAATGGATTTAGCTACAAGAGTTGTTGAAAAAATTACTGATCACTCTTCCATAGATACATCACCGTCGTATTCACCTAACGGAAAGTATATATGTTTTAATTCTGATAGAAGTGGCTTGCAACAAATTTATGTGATGCGAAGCGACGGTTCTAATGTAAAAAGAATAACTTTTGGTAAAGGTCTATATGGAACTCCTGTTTGGTCACCTAGGGGTGATTTAATTGCGTTTACAAAAGTTCACAATAATAGATTTTATATTGGAGTCATGAGAGCTGATGGAAGTGGAGAAAGATTATTAACAGAAAACTTTTACCAAGAAGCACCATCATGGTCACCAAATGGGAGGGTGCTAATATTTTATCGGGAAACGAGATCAGATGAAGAAGGAAAGGGATTTTCTGCCAAACTTTGGTCAATTGATCTAACAGGTTATAACGAAAGACTTATAGAGACCGAGACAGATGGATCCGACCCATCTTGGTCCTCTTTACTCTCAAAGTAGTGTTTTTTCAGAGTAAAATTGGCTTGCAACTTGAAAGTTATTTTGAAATATTGTATTGGGATTGACAACGGAATTTAAAAACATTAACAACAGTCAGGGAGATATATAGATGGATTACCTAGTGAGTATAAAAAAGATTTTGCTAATTGCATTTGCAGCCGTTGCGTTGACAGCTTGCGCTACACAAAAAAAAGTTGGAAAACAAGTTTCAGCAGAAGCAGAAGCAGAAGTAGTTAAAAGTGATGTATATACTGGTCAAGAGACTGTGGAATACCTCGCAACCGGAGTTCCTGACAGAGTTTTCTTTGCGACGAACAAGTCAGTATTAACAACTGCTGCAAGAGACACGTTACGTAAGCAAGCGGCGTGGATGAGAAAGAATAAAGATGTTACTGTAACTATCGAAGGGCATGCAGACGAGAGAGGCACAAGAGAATACAATTTGGCACTTGGTGAAAGAAGAGCTAATGCGGCCAAAGATTATTTATTGACCTATGGCGTTTCTGGGGAAAGAATAACAGTTATAAGTTATGGAAAAGAGAGACCGGTTAATTCAGCTAGCACACCTGTAGCATGGTCTCAGAACAGAAGATCTGTAACGGTTAAAGCTAACTAAGTTATAGTTTAAGAAAAAATTTATAAAAGACCCTCTTGTATATACATGAGGGTCTTTTTTTTGCCACTATTTTCTTTAAAGTATCAAATTAAAAAATGGGTAAAATCTTAGTTTCTTTAAACAGGACAATACTGATTTTAATTCTTATTGTTTTAGGTTCATTTAAAGCTTATGGAGAAGAATCGGAATCAATTTTACAGCAAATAAAAATATTACAACAAGATATAAAAACATTAGAAAAAGCAGTTTATGCGCAAAATAACGAAGGTATTAGTGGCAGTGTAAAATTATCAGATAACGATGGAGATGTTTTAACAAGACATCTACTTAAATTGTCAGACCTCGAAGAACAATTTAAAATACTAACGAACAGTTTTGAAGAAGTTAATTTCAGACTTGATAAACTTACAAACAGAATTACAAAAATTCAAACAGATAACCAAACCCGCTTTATAGAATTAGAAGCAGGTATAGAAAAAGGTGGATCGGATGTTAGAGAAAGTACCGCTGCTAATTTGATAAATGAACTGCCTGGAAGTAGCAAAGCAAAAAATTTAGGTGTCATTGCAGATAAAGATTTAACTTCTCTAAAACAAAATCAAGAAACACAATCTATCGAGTCAGCAGGAACTGTTGTCATCGAAACAGCGGAAAGAACCGAAAAACTTCTTCCAGAAGGTTCACCAGAAGAACGATATAAATTCGCCCAAAGCTTTTTGAAAGTAGGAGATTACGAAACAGCAGAGTTTGCACTCAGAGAATTTGTAAATTCTCATCCAGAACACGAACTTGCTGGAAGCGCTCAATATTGGTATGGAGAAACTTTTAGAGTAAGACAACTTTACCAAGATGCTGCAGGTGCGTATTTAGATGGTTACCAAAAATATCCAAAAAGTGCCAAAGCACCTGTAAACTTACTTAAACTAGGAGTTATGATGGTGCAGATTGGAGAGAAGGATCAAGGCTGTTCAATGATTTTGGGAATTAAAACTCAATATCCAAAAGCCAATCAATCTGTTATTCAAAAAGCTGAATATGAAAAGAAAAAATTTAACTGCGACAAAAAAGGTTAATAATAAAGAATTATCATTTAAAAATCTCAAAATCAAAAAAACATACGCAAAATTTAAGACTGTAATTTCTAAAGAAGTTAATAAAAAAAGTTTTGCTCTGGCCGTTTCCGGCGGCCCAGATAGTTTGTCTTTGGCTTATTTTGGTAAAATGTATGTTCATGAATTTAAAAATAAAATGCATGTTCTAATTGTTGATCACAAACTAAGAAAAGAATCTCGCAAAGAAGCCACAAAAGTTAAAGAAATACTAAAAAAAGAAGGTATAAAAAGTAAAATTCTTAATTGGAAAGGCAGCGTTCCCAAAAGCAACATTCAAAGCAAAGCTAGGAATATGAGATATTCTTTAATATCTAACTACTGTTTAAACAATAACATAAAGTATTTAATTACCGCACATCATAAGGATGATCAAATTGAAAATTTCTTTATAAGATTGCTTAGGGGAAGTGGACTAACCGGTTTGTCTTCAATGTCGAATAGCGTTGTCTACAATAATAAATTGAAAATTATTAGGCCACTTTTGGCTACTAAAAAAGAAGATTTAAAGTATGTAACTTTAAATATTTTTGAAAATTATATTAAAGATCCATCAAATAAAGATAATAAATTTTTACGTGTTAGAATAAGAAAGTATATAAAAATCATGGAGAGAGAAGGTTTAAATACAGGTAAAATTATTAGGACAATTAACAATCTTCTGTCTGCAAACAAAGCTTTAAATTATTATAAAAACAAAGCTTTATACAAGCATGTATCTTTTTTGTCGAACGATAAATGTTTAATAAATACACAAATGTTTTCAGAAGAATCTGGAGAAATTATTTTTAAATCTTTTTCTGATGTATTATCTTTGGTATCAGGAACGTATTATCCACCAAGGTCCAAAAAAATTATCAATTTAATTGATCGTGTAAAAAAAATTAAATTCAATAAATCTACTTTAGGAGGATGCATTATTGAAAAAAAAGGAAGTCTTATTTCAATTGAAAAAGAAAAAAAAATTAAAAAAATGTTTAACCAGTTAGGAAAATGACCATTTTTATTAAGATTATCCTGGTGAAATTGCTACTTGTTTAGTAAAGAATAATGCTTATCTTAAATACTATATGAATTACAAAAATCTAATGATGTGGAGTGTAATAGTTCTGCTTATAGTGGGACTTTTTCAATTATACCAAAATCCCAAACATTCTATCACGTCAGATAAAGTTCCTTTTTCTAGTTTTTTAAAAAATCTCGAAGAAAATAGAGTTATAGAAGTTGAGATCAAGGGAAATGAAATCAAAGGAGTTTTGTCCGATGGTACTGCATTCAATACTTATGCTCCAAACGATCCTAATCTCGTAGAAAAATTGTCTTCAAAAGGCGTCAACATAACAGCTTCACCTCAAGACGATAAAATGCCTTCTCTGTTGGGAATTCTTTTATCTTGGTTTCCAATGTTACTGCTTATTGGAGTGTGGATATTTTTTATGAGGCAAATGCAAGGAGGCAAAGGTGGCGCTATGGGATTTGGAAGATCTAAAGCAAAACTATTATCTGAAGCTCGAGGTAAAGTGACTTTTAATGATGTTGCTGGAATAGATGAAGCAAAAGAAGAAGTTGAAGAAATGGTGGAATTTTTAAAAGATCCAAGAAAATTTAGAAAACTTGGTGGAAAAATTCCAAAAGGAGCACTTCTAATTGGACCTCCGGGAACAGGCAAAACTTTACTAGCAAGAGCAATAGCCGGAGAAGCTGATGTACCTTTCTTTACAATTTCAGGATCCGATTTTGTTGAAATGTTTGTTGGCGTTGGTGCTTCAAGAGTTAGAGATATGATGGAACAAGGAAAAAAGAATGCTCCTTGTATAATTTTTATAGATGAGATTGATGCTGTTGGAAGAAGTAGGGGAGCTGGACTCGGAGGTGGAAACGATGAAAGGGAACAAACATTAAATCAATTACTCGTAGAAATGGATGGTTTTGATACGAATGAAGGTGTGATAATTATTGCCGCAACAAACAGACCTGATGTTTTAGATCCCGCTTTAATAAGACCTGGAAGATTTGATAGACAAGTTGTTATACCTAATCCAGATATTGTAGGAAGAGAAGCTATTTTGAAAATTCATATTAAAAAGATTAATACAGGACCTGACGTAAAATTAAGAACTATTGCTAGAGGCACCCCCGGTTTTTCTGGTGCTGACTTGGCAAATCTTACAAATGAAGCTGCATTATTGGCAGCTAGAAAAAATAAAAGAATTGTTACAATGGCTGATGTAGAAGAAGCTAAAGATAAAGTAATGATGGGTGCAGAAAGAAGATCAATGGTTATGACCGAAGAGGATAAAAAATTAACAGCCTACCATGAAGGCGGTCACGCTATTGTTGCATTAAATGAAAAAGCATCAGATCCCATACATAAAGCAACCATTATTCCAAGAGGTCGAGCTTTAGGTGTAGTTTGGACCCTGCCGGAAAGAGACAAATACTCTCATACAAGAGAATATCTTGAAGCCAATATATCAAAAGCTATGGGAGGAAGAGTTGCAGAGGAACTGATTTTTGGTCACGCTAAAGTTACCTCAGGTGCTTCGTCTGATATTCAAATGGCTACGAAATTAGCAAAAGATATGGTAACAAAATTTGGAATGAGTGAAAAGCTTGGACCTTTGACTTATGGTGAAAATGAAGATGAAGTTTTTCTTGGACGATCAATTACTAGACAACAGCATATATCTGAAGAAACTGCGAAAAAAGTTGATTTTGAAATCAAAAGAATTGTTGATGAAGGCTATCAAAAAGCAAAGAAAATTCTCACTGAAAAAATAGATGATTTGCATAAATTAGCAAAAGTCCTGATATTATATGAAACTTTGTCAGGAGACGAAATAAATGATTTAATTATAAAAAATACCCAACCAAAAAGAGAAAATGAAAAAGATGAAGAAACCAAAGAGGAATCTTCATCATTAGGATCTCTGGGTTTAAAGCCAAAACCTGCTGTTTAGTTTTTAATGCGTAAATATTACACAAGACCGTGTAATTTCTATTACGGAAATTACGCCAAAAAACTTATTGATGAAAAAAAAGCTCTTTCTTTAACCGGGTATTCAAACATAGCCTTCGATCAAGTAGAAATTATTAGTAGAGAAAAAAAAGGAGTTATTGATAGTAAATTTTATTCAATTAAAAAAATTTCTGAGATTGATAGGAAAATCCTGATCACGATCGAGAAAGATTTAAAAAATATAACTTCAAAAAGAAAAAATATATTAGGATTAAGATTTGATATTCCATTATTAATTGGAGTGTTAAATATAACTCCTGATAGTTTTTCAGATGGTGGATTATTTTTTGAAGAAACAGAAGCTTATGATCAGGCTAGGTCAATGGTTAACAGTGGAGCGACAATCATTGATATTGGAGGAGAATCTACTAGACCAGGATCCAAAACTATTGATGCAAAAGAAGAATGGGAAAGAATAAAAAATACCATTGTTAAATTTAAAAAGGAATTTCCGAAAGGAATTTTATCCTTAGATACAAGAAAATCCTATGTGATGACTAAAGGTATAGAGAACGGAGTTGATATCATTAACGATGTTTCTGGTTTAAATTTTGATAAAAAATCTTTTGATGTTATCAATTCCAATAAAAAACCATTTATTTTACATCACATGCAAGGAACTCCTTCTACAATGCAAAACAATCCAATCTATGAAGATGTCATATTAGATATTTTTGACTTTTTTGAAGAAAAAATTAATTTTTGCGTTAAACAAAATTATAAAAAAGAATTAATTATTTTAGATCCAGGAATTGGTTTTGGAAAAAACTTAAATCATAACTTAAGATTGATGTCTAAAATTTCTATTTTCCACAGCTTGGGATGTCCAATTCTAATAGGAACTTCGAGAAAAAGATTTATAGAACATATAGTAACAAAATTTGATACACCCGATCGAACAGGGGGTACTTTGGCATCAGTGTTATATGGACTTTCTCAAGGTGTTCAGTTATTTAGAGTTCATAATGTTAAAGAAATTAATCAAGGAATATTAGTTTTTAATAATATATTGAATACAAACTAATCCATGAGCAATAAATATTTTGGGACTGACGGTATTAGAGGCACTGTTAACGAAGGCAATATTACTGGAGAAAAATTTTTTAAATTTGGCCTAGCAGCTGCTACTTATTTTAAAAACCGAAAAAAAACAAAACAAATTGCAATAATAGCCAAAGATACAAGATTATCTGGATATACTTTAGAACCAGCATTGGTATCAGGTTTAACGTCAGGTGGAATGCATATTTTCACACTTGGGCCTTTGCCAACTAATGGACTTGCAATGCTAACAAAATCAATGAAAGCAAATATGGGTATTATGATTACTGCCTCTCATAATCCTTATTATGACA
Source organism: uncultured Pelagibacteraceae bacterium (assembly GCA_913050185.1). Classification (GTDB taxonomy): domain Bacteria; phylum Pseudomonadota; class Alphaproteobacteria; order Pelagibacterales; family Pelagibacteraceae; genus AG-414-E02. The sequence continues at coordinate 20,626 of CAJXBA010000001.1, read as the reverse complement.
ATGGTCTTAAATTATTTGGACCAGATGGTATGAAATTATCAGATCAAATAGAAAAAAAAATTGAAAAATTAATAGATGCAAAAAATACAAAACAACTTACGAATCCAAAATTGTTAGGCAGAGTCAAAAGACTTGAAGACGGCAATGATAAATATATAGAAATACTAAAAAATAATTTTCCAAATAATTTTAACCTAAGAGGAACTAAAATAGTTTTAGATTGCGCCAATGGAGCAGGTTATATAGCCGCTCCCAAATTGCTTAAAAAGCTTGGTGCTAAAGTTGTACCTTTTGGTGTAAAACCTAATGGCTTAAATATTAACGATAAATGTGGATCTACACATCCGTCAAAAATTAAGTTAGCTGTCAGAAAACATAAAGCTAATGTTGGCATTTCATTTGATGGTGACGCTGACAGAATTATTATGTGCGATGAAAAAAGTAAAATAATAGATGGTGACCAAATTATTGCAATGCTAGCTAGTAGATGGAAATCAAAAAAAATTTTAAAAGGTGGCGTAATTGGAACTTTAATGTCGAATTACGGACTAGAAAGTTTTTTAAGAAAAAAAAAAATTAGATTTCATAGAACCAAAGTAGGAGATAGATATGTAAAGGAAAAAATGAAAAAATTAAATTTTAATTTAGGTGGTGAACAATCCGGCCACATAATTCTTGGTAAATTTGCAACCACCGGCGATGGTTTAATGGTTGCATTAGAGGTTTTGTTTTCATTAAGAAAAGGAAAAAAAGCTAGTCAATTACTTAATGTTTTTCGACCTTTGCCACAGGTATTAGATAACGTGATCGTAAAAGATAAAAATATAATCCATAAATCCAAATGTAAAAAAGCGATTAAAAAAGCTAGCAAACTCATGAATGATTATGGAAGATTATTGATAAGAAAATCAGGTACGGAACCAAAGATAAGAATCATGGGTGAGTCATATAATAAAAATTTAATATTAAAATGTGTAAAAATAATTAAGAGATCAATAAAATAGTGAAACCCAAGTCAAAAGTATTAATAATCGCAGGTTCAGACTCTTCCGGGGGAGCAGGTATTCAGGCAGATATTAAGACAGTTACAGTTCTTGGCAGTTATGCAATGACAGCTGTAACGGCAGTTACTGCACAAGATACTAGAGGAGTAAAAAAAATTATTCCAATTCCCACAAAGAGTGTACAAAAACAAATAACAATGATTTTAGATGACATTGGAGCCAATGCCGTAAAGATTGGCATGCTTCATAATGCAAGTATAATAAAATGTGTTTATAAAATTTTAAAAAAATATAAATTAAATAATGTTGTTCTTGACCCAGTAATGATTGCTAAAGGTGGAGCAAAATTAATTAATAATAGTTCAATCAGATATTTAAAAAAATTACTTTTACCTTTATGTAATTTAGTTACGCCTAATATTCCAGAAGCAGAAGTGTTAACTGGACGTTCAATTTTGAATAAAGAAGATATGATTAAAGCTGCAGAAAAAATTCTCAACATGGGAGCAAAAAATGTGTTATTAAAAGGCGGACATCTTAAAAACAAAATGATTTTTGATATTTTGGCTACAAAAAAAAGAATTAAAATTTTTTCAAAAAAAAAAATTAAGACGAAAAATACTCATGGAACTGGATGCACACTGTCCTCAGCTTTAGCTACATGTTTATCTCAAAATAAAAATATAGTTAAATCATGTAAAATTTCTCTAAAATATGTAAATAGTGCAATAGTTTCTGCGCCAAGTTATGGAAAAGGTTTTGGACCTTTAAATCATTTAGTTTCATTAAATTTAAGAAATATCAATGTCTAATGTAGCTGTTGTAGGCTCCCAATGGGGAGATGAAGGCAAAGGAAAAATAGTTGATTGGCTTTCAGAAAAGGCCGATGTGATAGTTAGATTTCAAGGAGGCCATAACGCAGGTCATACATTGGTGGTAGATAATATTACCTACAAATTAAATCTTTTACCTTCAGGAGTTGTTAGAAAAAATAAAATTTCTATTATAGGCAATGGTGTAGTTATTGATCCTTGGGCTTTATTAAATGAGATCATAGAGATAAATAAATTAGGAATAAAAGTTAATGATGAAAACTTATATATAGCCGAAAACGCAAACCTGATTTTACCAGTTCATAAAGAACTGGACGAAATTAGAGAGGATTTAAAGAGTATAGTTAAAATTGGTACTACGAGAAAAGGTATTGGCCCTGCTTATGAAGATAAGGTGGGAAGGCGAGGAATTAGAGTAATGGATCTTGCCAACAAAAAAAATTTATCAAGAAAGATAGATACGTTGTTAAATCATCATAATTCAATAAGAAAAGGTTTAGAAAGAAAAATAGTAGACAAGGATCAGCTAATAAAAAAGTTACTTACAATATCTTCTGAAATTTTGAAATATTCAAAACCAATATGGAAAAAATTAGCAGAGATTAAAAAAGAAAAAAAAACAATCCTTTTTGAAGGAGCTCAAGGGATTTTATTGGATGTAGATCATGGCACATATCCGTTTGTTACGTCTTCGAATACGGTGGTTGGGGCAGCTCTTTCAGGATCTGGTTGTGGACTTGATACTATCAATTATGTTTTAGGTATAGTTAAGGCTTATACAACCAGGGTAGGTGAGGGACCGTTTCCAACAGAATTAAAAAATGAAATAGGGAAAAAAATAGGAGAAAAAGGTAAGGAATTTGGAACTGTGACTAATAGACAGAGAAGATGTGGTTGGTTTGATGCTGCTTTAGTTAAACAATCTTGTACTATATCCGGAATAAACGGAATAGCTTTGACGAAAATAGATGTATTGGATGATTTTAATGAATTAAACGTTTGCATTGGGTATGAACTTGATGGAAAAAAAATTGATTATTTTCCAAGCGGTTTACAAGACCAACTAAATGTTAAACCAATTTATAAAAAAATGGATGGATGGGTGAAAAATACAATTGGAATAAAAAAATGGAAAGATCTTCCAGAAAATGCAAGAAAATATGTTTCTTTTATAGAAAGTTTTTGTGGTGTCAAAATATCCAGTATTTCTACAAGTCCTAAAAGAGAAGATACAATACTTTTAGAGAATCCTTTTAAGTGAATAAATATAATTAGTTTTTTGGAAGTAAATTATTTGACTTAGCGGTATTAAGCATGGCTCTTTGTAACTTTTCAAAAGCCTTCGTTTCAATTTGTCTAACTCTTTCCCTGCTGATTTTGTATTTTTTACTTAAATCATCTAAGGTGCATATATTTTCAGATAATTTACGGGAAGTTAGTATTTCTTTTTCTCTCGAATTTAAAATACTCATTGAATCATTCATTAATTTCCTTCTTTCCAGAAGTTCTTGATTTTGAGATAATTTTAGTTCCTGATCGAGACTATCATCCACAAGCCAATCTTGCCATTGCAAACCATCCTCATTTTTTACTGGATCATTTAGTGATTTTTCTTTTCCATACAGTCTTCTATTCATGGAAATTACTTCTTCTTTATTAACATTTAGTCTTTTTGATATTTCATCTACATGTTCAGGTTTCAAGTCTGTTGTATTAGCAGGAGCTAGTTTATTTTTCAATTTTTTTAAATTAAAAAAAAGTTTTTTTTGGGCTGTTGTAGTTCCTATTTTTACCAAACTCCATGATCTTAATACGTATTCTTGTATCGATGCTTTTATCCACCATATTGCATAGGTGGCCAATCTAAAACCTTTTTCTGGTTTAAATTTTTTAACAGCTTGCATCAATCCTATATTGCCTTCAGAAACTAATTCACTTACAGGCAATCCATAACCTCTGTATCCCATTGCGATTTTTGCAACCAATCGCAAATGACTTGTTACCAATTTATGTGCTGATTTTAGATCTCCTCTGTCCCTCCAACTTTTGGCTAGCATATACTCTTCTTCAGCGCTAAGCATAGGAAATTTTTTTATTTGCGCCAAATAACTTGAGAGACTTCCTTCTGAAGTTATCGTTGGCAAGTTTGTATTAATTGTTTTAGTGTTCATAATTCCATTGGACTATGTATTATCAAATTGAGACAAATGCAAGATAGCTAAATACTAGCCTTTTTAAGGCTTTTTACAAGTTGATCGAAATCCTTTGGTCTTTCAACTTCAAAAAATACTTTCTTTTCCGTTCCAGGATGCATAAAACCCAAGCTTTTTGCGTGAAGAGCCTGTCTGTTAAAACTGTTTATTTTCTTTTCTATATTTGCGTCAATTTTTTTAAATTTTCTTTTTATTTTTCCGTAAGACTTATCTCCTAAAATTGGATTTCCTTTAAAATTCATATGCACTCTTATTTGATGGGTTCTTCCTGTTTCTAGTTGGCACTCTACAAGACTTATTTTAGGCAAATTCAGATTATAAAAAATTTCCAAAGTTTTATAATTTGTAATAGCTTTCTTTCCTTTCTCTTTTCTTACTGTCATAAGTTGTCTATTTTTTATACTCCTAGAAATTTTTTCGTTTATCTTCCCGTTTTTGGGTTTTAGAGAACCCCATACCAAAGTTTCATAAGTTCTTTTTATTGTATGATTGCTAAATTGTTTGGACAAATTGATATGAGCGTTATCATTTTTCGCAATAACAATAATTCCACTAGTATCCTTGTCAATTCTATGCACTATGCCCGGTCTTAATTTTCCACCTACACTTGAAAGTTTGTTTTTGTAGTGAAATAGCAGTGCGTTTACTATGGTTTTTTCATAATTTCCCGCACCAGGATGAACTACAACACCAGAAGGTTTATTAATTACCAATATATCATCATCATCGAACAAAATATCCAAAGGCATTTTGTATGGTTTAATCAAGATTTCTTTTGGTGGTGGAAAATTAATTTCAATTTTATCGTTGTTCTTTATTTTTTTTGAAGCTTCATAGATTGTAATATTGTTAAGTTTAACATAACCGTCACGTATCAAGCTTTGTACTTTTGTTCTGCTTATTTTGATTAATTGCGATTGCAAAAACTTGTCTAAGCGGTTTCCAAGGGAATCAATGTATGCACTTACATTAAATATTTTTTTTTCCATTAATGATTCTATATGTTATATAAACAATTAATCAAAGCGCTCGTAGCTCAATTGGATAGAGCGTCTGGCTTCGGACCAGAAGGTTGAGGGTTCAACTCCTTCCGGGCGCGCCAATTAAATTATCCATTCTTTATACATTTCTTTATTATTAATAATATACTTAGGAAAACTTTCATCCACTTCGATTTTTCTATATTTGATATTTCGATCAAATAAATCCTGATTGTTTTTAATTCTTTTAGCTATTTTTTCTTCGTCAACAAATTCGTTCTTATAAAATTCTTGATGAGAATAAACCTTTATTTTTAATGAAATATCCTTTGGTTTTTTTAAAAAACTAAAATGCCAACCACCGTCATAAATTAACTGTGGTTCTTTTGGTTTATAAAATTTCCAAAAAGGTCTTTTTTTAGTTTTAATATTCCTTAACCATTGAGGAGATTTTAAATATTTTTTTTGACAAATTTTTGTTCCCATCCAATATCCGTCAGTAATATTCAGTAAATTTAATTTTGATTGAAAATTTTTTTGCATAAAACAAGCGTATTTGTTCTTAATTTCGAATTCTGATATTTTTTCTGGATTTGGAATTTCATCAATATCAGATATCATTATTAAATCATTATCTTCACAATTTTTAAATCCTCTTACCAATGAATTTCTTTGATATTGATCTCTCCAATGATTCGGTGTCCAGTTCTTTTTCTTCGATTTTACTTCTATCGGCAGATCTTCAATTACCAAATATATGATTTTATCTTTAAATTTAGAAAAATTTTTATAATCAAAATTTAATTTTTTTTTATTTCCAGCATGATCTCTGGTGGCTTCAGCGATAATAAATTTATCTACATAATCGTTTAGAGTATTTAAGCGTAAATCTAAAACAAGATTCTCGTCAAAATACATACAACAGTCGTATAATTTCATAAAAAATTATTCTCCAACGTTAATGAGCGTTCCTTTTTTTCTCGCTCCATAGAAAGCCAAATAAAATATAAAAACAGCTGAAGTAAAATAAATCAAGTTCAGTTTTAATGCAGTTATAATATTTGCGTAATTTACAATATTATTTAATAAAATAGATCTCACTTCTTCAAATATATAAACCAGAGGCAGGATCTTGGCTATTATTTGTAGCCAATCGGGTAAAATTGATAATGGATAATAAATACATCCGAGCGGCGCAAGAAAGAAAAGTGATGACCAAGCAATATTTTCAAAAGCCGGACCATATCTCAATAAACCCGAGGTAACTAATAATCCCAAGGTTATTCCAAAAAGATACAAACTTAGAAAAAGTAATACTAATGATGGGCCTAGGTTAAAAATGGAAACGCCAAAAAAAGGAGACGCAAAAAGTATCGCTGGTATTACTCCAATTAGGGTTCTCAATAAAGCTGTAAGTGTGAGCGCTGTTATAATTTCACTAATTTTTAAAGGAGCAACAAACAGGTTTGTAAAATTTCTACTCCAAATTTCTTCAAGAAATAACATATTAAAACTTATACTTGAACGAAATAAAAAATCATAAAGAATAGCTGCACTTAAAATAACCCCAGCAGTGTGGTTGTAATAATCACTATGCAATGAAAAAAACATTGAAATAAAACCCCAAAGAATTATTTGAATTGTGGGCCAGTAAATTAGGTCTAAAATTCTTGGCAGAGAACTTTTAATTAAATATATATGGCGCAGAGACAAGGCATATATTCTATGAAATTTCATATCATTCCCTCACTATTTTTAAAAATACTTCCTCCAAATTTTTTCTTCCATGTTTATTGATTAAATCGTTACTTTTCCCTTTATCAATTATCTTGCCGTTCTTCATCATCAGGACTTGATGGCAAAGTCTTTCCACTTCATTCATGTTGTGTGAAGCTAGTAAGATGGTGGCACCTTTAATAGATGCATAGTTTTCTATAAAACTTCTGACATAGTCACCGACATCAGGATCTAGGCTTGCTGTAGGTTCGTCCAAAAGAAGTATTTCAGGATCATTCACCAAGGCTTTAGCAAGAGAAACTCGATTTTTTTGTCCTGAAGAAAGTTCACCAGTTTTTCTTGATTTAAAATCATTTAAATTTAGTTTTTCCATTAAATCAGAAACCTTATCTTTCAGATTTTTTACACCATATAATCTTCCATAAACTTCAAGATTTTCTTCAACCGTTAGCTTTTTAGGCAATTCGATGTATGGAGATATAAAATTCATTTTTTCTAGCAAGCTTGTTCTGTTATTTTCTATATTTAGGCCATTTACCAAAACGGTTCCTGAACTGGGTTTTATTAGGCCTAACATCATCCCTATGGTAGTTGATTTGCCACATCCATTTGGTCCGAGAAGTCCAATTATATTACTTTTGTTAATATTAAAGCTTATACATTTAACCGCTAATGTATTTCCAAATTGTTTAGATAAATTTTTTACTTGAATTATTTTTTCATTCATTTTTTTGATGCTTTTTTTAATCTATCATTAATTGCACGACCAATTCCAATATTGGGTATTTTAGTGACCGCAATTGATCTAAATTTTTTATTTTTTATTTTTCTCATAGTCTTATATAAATTTCTAGCGGCTTCTTTTAAGCTTCCACCTTTACTCAGATTAAATTGATTCCTCTCTTTAGTAAATTTTTTTCCAAATACAATGAATGCCTGATTTTTTTCAGGATATTTTCTGTTCATTTTTACTGGTATTCCAGGAGAATAGTGTAATTTTAGCTGTCCCGGAGCTTTAACTATTTCTGAAGATTTTTTAGTTCCAATTGTTTTATTTAATATTTTTTGAATTTTTTCAGCAGTTATACTACCTGGTCTTAAAATAGAAGGTTTTTTCGTTAGATCTATTATTGTGGATTCAAGACCAATTTGACAATAGCCACCATCAAGTATGAGTTTAATTTTATTTCCAAACTCTTTTACAACATCTTTCGCAGAAGTTGGACTTAGTTTTGATGCAATATTTGCACTTGGAGCAGCTAGAGGTACGTTTAGAATTTTAAGTAAGTTCCTTGCAATTTTATGTCTGGGAATTCTAACTGCCACAGTTTTTTTTCCAGCAGTGGCTATTTTAGAAATGTTTGATTTTATTTTTCTATTTAATATAAATGTAATCGGTCCCGGGCAAAAAGCTCTATAAAGCTTTATAAAAGTTTTGTTTAATATTACATCATTTTTTAAGTCCATTAAATTTTTATAATGAATTATAAGGGGGTTAAAATTTGGCCTTTTTTTAAATTTAAATATTTTTTTTACAGATTTGTCCGAGTACGCATTTCCCGCCAAGCCATAAACAGTTTCAGTCGGCATTCCAATAATATAATCATTTTCTATATTTTTTTTTGCTTTTTTTAAATTTGTTAAATTTGCTTTATATATATTTGAATAGATATTTTTCATAAATTAATTAATATATGGATATATTATGAAATTAAAAAATATTCCAGAAGATATAAGAACAAAATCCATTAAAGAAGCACAAAATGAAATTAAAGAGATAATAACACAATTAGAAAACAAAGAAATTAATTTGGAAAATTCGATACAACATTACAATAGAATGATACATTTAAATTATCATATACAAAAACAATTTAGAAAAAAAGCCAATGAAATTAAACATTTAAAGCTAGATAAGAATAAAAAAAATATTATTAAGGATCCAAAATAATTTTTATGTCTAGTTTTTTGCGAAAGTCAAACATTATTGTAAGAGCTACAAATACATATTTGAAAAATGTTTTTTCTAAACAGGAGAACCAGTCAAGTTTAATTAAACCTATAAAATATTCAATTTTTTCTGGAGGTAAGAAATTTCGATCAAGCATTGTTGTTAATACCGGTAAAATTTTCGGAATAAATTATAAAAAATTAATTATAATTGGTGCAGCAATCGAATGTATTCACTCATATTCGTTAGTACATGATGATTTGCCGTCAATGGACAACGATAATTTTAGAAGAGGTAAGCCTTCTACACACAAAAAGTTTAATGAATTTACTGCAATTTTAGCAGGAAATTCATTGCTAACTTTGGCGTTTGAAATTTTGTCTGGTAATGATTTAAAAGTATCTCAAAAAATTAAATCTGACTTAATACAAACATTGGCAAATTACTCTGGCCACTCCGGTTTAGCTGGTGGCCAGTATTTGGATTTAACTTTTGAAAGAAAAAATATTTCAAAAAAAAATATAATTAATATGCAGAAAAAGAAAACTGGTAAATTATTCGGTTTCTGTTGTGAGAGCGTTGCTATCGTGAAGGGATTAAATATAAAAAAAAGAAAATTATTAAGAGAAATTGGTTTACAAATTGGTTTGCTATTTCAAATTATGGATGATTTAATTGACTATGAAGGGAGTTCAGCAATAGTTGGAAAACCAACTAAAAAAGATATAAAGAAAGGTAAAGCAACACTAGTCAGTTTATTGGGCTATAACGAATGTTTAAATTTTGCGACAAACGTCAAAAAAAAAATAGATCAACAAATAAAAAAATATGGTACTAAGTCTGACGATTTATTAAAATCGGTTGAGTTTATATTAAAGAGAAGATTTTAAATGTCAAAAACTAGTTTACTAGATAAAGTTAATTATCCATCTGACTTAAGAAAATTTAATAAAAACGAACTTAGTCTATTAGTCAAAGAGCTCAGACAAGAATTGATAGATGTTGTTTCAACAACAGGTGGACACTTAGGTGCTGGTTTAGGCGTAGTAGAATTAACTGTTGCGTTACACTACGTGTTTGATACACCAAAGGATAAGTTGGTTTGGGATGTTGGACATCAATCTTACCCTCACAAAATAATTACTGGTCGTAGGGATAAAATTCGTACTTTAAGAAAAGGCGGGGGTCTTTCAGGTTTTACAAGACGATCGGAAAGTGAGTATGATCCTTTTGGCGCGGGTCATAGTTCAACTTCTATTTCTTCAACATTAGGCATGGCAGTAGCAAAGAGTCTATCAAAAAATTCAAATCATGTTATTGCCGTCATTGGAGATGGGGCCATGAGTGCTGGTTTGGCTTACGAAGCAATGAATAATGCTGGCGCAATGAAATCAAAATTAATTGTAATACTTAATGATAACGATATGTCTATAGCGAGACCTGTTGGTGCCATGAGCTCATATTTGGCAAGACTTTTATCTGGAAAAACTTACTTTGGACTTAGAGAAACTATAAAATCTATTACATCTAAATTTTCAAAAAGATTTAAGGATAAAGCTGGAAAAGCCGAAGAATTTATCAAGGATATTGTTACAGGAGGAGGAACACTTTTCAACGAACTTGGTTTTTATTACGTTGGTCCTATTGATGGACATAATTTAGATAATTTAATTAAAGTTCTAAACAATATAAAAACATTAAAGTATGATGGGCCTATTTTAATTCATACTGTTACAAAAAAAGGAAAAGGATACAAACCAGCTGAAGATTCTAGAGACAAATACCATGGAGTAACAAAATTTGATGTAGTTACTGGAAAACAATCTAAATCAAAACAAAGCGCACCATCCTATACTAAAGTATTTGCTAACACTTTGATTGAACACGCTGAAAACGATACTAAGATTATCGGAATCACTGCTGCTATGCCTTCGGGTACTGGCATGGATGTTTTTGGAGAAAAATTTCCGGACCGAATGTTTGATGTTGGGATTGCTGAACAGCATGCCGTAACATTTGCTGCTGGTTTAGCTACAGAAGGTTACAAGCCTTTTGTTGCCATTTATTCCACTTTTCTTCAAAGAGCATACGATCAGGTCATTCATGATGTTTCTATACAAAATCTTCCAGTGAGATTTGCAATAGATAGAGCAGGTCTAATTGGTGCAGATGGATCAACTCATGCGGGTTCGTTTGATATTACTTACTTGTCAACTTTGCCAAACTTTGTAGTGATGGCTGCCAGTGACGAAACTGAGCTTGTTAAGATGATTAATACCGCAGTGAGTATTAACGATAGACCAACGGCCTTCAGATATCCGAGAGGCAATACTTCAAACATGGAACTTCCAAAAATTAATGAAATTTTGGAAATAGGAAAGGGTAAAATCGTTAAAGAAGGAAAAAAAGTTGCAATTCTAAATTTTGGAACAAGATTGCTCGAATGTTTAAAGGCAGCAAACCAGCTAGATACTAAAGGAATTTCCACAACCGTTGCCGATGCCAGATTTGCTAAACCTCTTGATCAAAAATTAATTATGGATCTTTGTTCAAATCACGAAACCATTATAACAATTGAAGAAGGTTCCATAGGAGGGTTTGGTTCGCATGTTTTTCAAATGCTTTCCGAAAGAGGTTTCTTCGATAAGGGTTTAAAGATAAGATCAATGATATTACCAGATCAATTTATAGATCAGGATATGCCAGAATATATGTATAAAACTGCTGGACTTGACGCATATGCAATTGAACAGAAAGTTTTAAATACACTCAAGTCAAACATAATAATTCATAAAACCAAGCAGTTTAAATAGACAGAGTCTATCAACCGCATTGACCCCGATTTAATAAATAGTGGTCTAATAAGACACAAGTCATCATAGCTTCGCTTATTGGTACAGCTCTAATTCCTACACATGGATCATGTCTTCCTCTAATCGAGATTTTTGTGTTTCTTTTATTGTCATCAATAGTTTCTCTGCTGTTCAAAATTGAAGATGTAGGTTTCACTGCAAAAGAAGCGATAATCTCTTGGCCAGAAGATATACCACCTAGTATTCCTCCAGCGTTATTGGATTTAAATTTTACTTTCCCAGCAACATTTCTGATTTCATCAGAATTTTTTTCGCCACTTAAAAATGCTACATTCATTCCAGCACCGATATTTACGCCCTTAACTGCATTAATACTCATTAATGCACTTGCCAAGTCCGAATCTAATTTGGAGTAAATTGGGGCTCCTAGACCAGCCGGCACTCCAGATGCTCTTAGTTCAATTACGGCTCCACACGATGATCCTACTTTTCTTACTGACAAAAGATATTTCTCCCAAAGTTTAACTGATTTTTGATCAGGGCAAAAAAATGGATTTTTTCTTATTTGCTTTTCATTCCAATTGTTTTTATTGCATGCAAGTAGACCTAACTGGACCACTGCTCCAACAACTTTAAATTTTTTACCTATCAACTTATTCAAGACAATTTTTGCAATTGCGCCTGCCGCTACTCGAGCTGCTGTTTCCCTAGCAGATTGCCTTCCTCCACCTCGATAATCTCTTATTCCATACTTTATAAAATAGGTATAATCGGCATGCCCTGGTCTAAATTTCTTTTTAATGGTTTCATAATCTTTTGATCTTGCATCATTGTTATAGATGATCATAGCGATAGGAGTTCCCGTAGTTTTTCCCTTGAAGACACCAGATAAAATTTCTACTTTATCTGATTCTTTTCTTTGTGATGTAAATTTTGATTGTCCAGGACGTCTTCTATTCATATCCATTTGTATATTCTTTTCAGATAAATCAATATTAGGTGGACAACCATCGACGACACATCCAATGGCTGGACCATGAGATTCTCCCCAAGTAGTAAAACGAAATATCTTTCCAAAAGTGTTAAATGACATTAGATTACATTATATAGAATATTTTGACTATTTTATGAATCAAAAAAACTCATTAGGTTTGAATTCTTGCTTTACAGACCTAAATGATCCTATTGAACTGTTTAAACTTTGGATAGCTGAAGCTGATAAAAATGAAATTAAAGATCCAAACGCCTCATCTTTAGCAACCGCAAATAATGCTGGAGAACCGGATGTAAGAATAATCCTATTGAAAGAGATAAATTCTAAAGGATTTGTTTTTTACACAAATTTAAATAGTCCTAAAAGCCAAGACTTAAAAAAGAATCCAAAAGCAGCTATGTGTTTCTATTGGAAGAGTATTAATAGACAAGTAAAAATTTTGGGAAATGTAATCCAAGTAGATGATGAAGAAGCAGATCATTATTTTAAAAGTAGACCTTATGGAAGTAGAATTGGAGCTTGGGCCTCCGACCAGTCAAATGTAATGAAAAGTACGTCTGAAATTTTAAAAAAAATAGAAAACTTACAAAAAAAATATAAAAACGAAAAAGAAATACCCAGACCACCTTTTTGGTCAGGTTGGCAATTGGAACCTCTGTCCATTGAATTTTGGCTTCGAGGAGAAAATAGAATTCACGAGAGACTTAGATACAAAAAAGTAGATAGTGGATGGAAAAAAGAAATTTTGTATCCTTAAAAAGATCGTTCCAAACTAAAAGAAGTCATGTTTTGTAGTATAGTTTTTTCTTTTGAGGGATTGAAAGCACTTAGGGCATTATATGACATGTTAACAAAGTGTTCAGCACGTTTAAAACAGGCTTTTATAGAATTATATTTTGTTATCAAGTTTTGCACTTGATCGAAATCTTCATTCGAACGATTTTTTTTCTTAAAAACTTTTTTTAAAAAATCTCTCTCTTTTAAATTGGAATCTTGGTACGCAAATATGGCAGGTAAAGTTATATTTCCTTCAAAAAAATCTTTGCCTATTTCTTTGCCAAATATTTTTTTTGAGGAATAATAATCTAATGCATCATCTGCAATTTGAAAAGCAAGACCAAGATTTCTTCCATATGACTCTAAAGCGTCTTTTTTCTTTCTATTGTTATTTGTAATACACGCTCCTATACGTGTGGCCGCAGCAAATAAAACTGCAGTTTTTGAATTTATAATATTAAAATAGGTTTCTTCTAGTATGTCTATTTCACCCCTACATTCCAATTGCGATACCTCTCCTTGCGAAATTGTTGAACAGGTTGAAGATAGTAATTTTAATACTTCTAGGCTTCCATCTTCTACTATCATTTCAAAACAACGACTTAATAAATAGTCTCCCACTAAAATTGAAGATTGATTGTCCCACATGGCATTAGATGTTTTGGCACCTCTCCGAAGGCGACTACTATCGATTACGTCATCGTGTAATAAAGTAGCATTGTGAATTAATTCAATACACGCAGCCAAGTTTATGTCTCTGCTACCTTCTGTGTAATTACATAACTTAGCAGAACATAAAGTGAGCAGTGGCCTAATTTTTTTTCCTTGTAGTTTAAAATGATAATTGGTCATTTTGTGAATAAGATTTACTTTACTAGCAAGCTTTAATTTTATTCTTTGATCCACTTGATCAATTTTTTCTTTCACAAGATTTTTTAGCTCTGCATAAGAACTGCTTATCTCTTTTTTTAAAGGTATTACCGAACCCATATAAATAATTATAACTTTTATTCTATCTCAAAAAAATTTCTTTTAGTTCATTAATGCCGCACTAATAATTACAACCTAAGGTAGCTTTATAACTTTACTTAGACTTTCAAAGGATCTAAAAACTATGATAATTAGGATATATATCATTGCATGTTTTCAATTTTTAAAATTTTTAAGAAAATAATTCCTCATATTAGACTGTCCGGGGTGATAGGTTCTGTTGGAAAATTTAAACAAGGACTAGATTTTTCTGGGCAACAAGAATTAATTGATAAGGCTTTTTCTATTAGTAGAACCCAAGCAGTTGCAATTTCTATAAATTCTCCAGGAGGATCTCCAGTACAATCCCATTTAATTTATAGCTACATAAGGAAGCAGGCAATAAAAAATAAAAAAAAAGTTTTAGTATTTGCGGAAGACGTTGCGGCATCTGGCGGATATTTGATTGCTTGCGCTGGGGACGAAATTTACGCTAATTCAAGCTCAATAATAGGATCCATAGGTGTAATTTATTCATCCTTTGGTTTACAAGAGTTAATTAAAAAAGCTGGGATACAAAGAAGGGTTTATACGGCAGGTAAAAACAAAAGTACATTAGATCCATTTTTAGAAGAAAAAGAAGAAGATGTTAAAAGATTAAAAAAAATACAACTAGATTTACATGCTGATTTTATAAAAGTTGTTGAAGAAAGCAGATCTGGTAAACTTAAAAAAGAAGCAAGTACGGACTTGTTTACAGGTGAATTTTGGTCAGGCTCCAAAGCAAAAGAACTAGGCTTAATTGATGGTTTCGGTAGCGCAGATGAGATACTAAAAAAAAAATATGGTGAAAAAGTGCATATTGAGAAATTAGAGAAACCAAGAAGCTGGTTGAATAAAAAATTATCAGGCGCTAAAGAAAATCAAGTTGAAAATTTATTAGATATATTAGAAGAAAAATCAATTTGGCAAAGATATGGCTTCTAGATGCCTAAAAAAATAAAAAAAAAAGATATAAAAAAAAAAAAACGGAAACCAAATCCAGTAAATTTTCAAGATACAATTTTGAATTTACAAAAATTTTGGGGAAACTATGGATGCGTAATACTTCAGCCTTATGATATTGAAGTTGGGGCAGGAACATTTCATCCGGCTACAACATTACGTTCACTAGGAGCAAAACCATGGAAAGCAGCATATGTGCAACCTTCACGTCGTCCGACAGATGGTAGATATGGAAAAAATCCAAACCGTTTACAACATTATTATCAGTTTCAAGTTATCGTAAAACCCTCTCCTGATGATATAAAAAAAGTTTATTTAAAAAGTTTATCTACAATAGGAATAAATCATAAAGAGCACGATATAAGATTTGTCGAAGACGATTGGGAGAGCCCAACACTTGGTGCTGCAGGATTAGGCTGGGAAGTTTGGTGTGATGGTATGGAAATTACTCAGTTTACTTATTTTCAACAAATGGCTGGAATTGAATGTAAACCAGTTTCTGCAGAACTTACTTATGGTTTAGAAAGGATATGCATGTTTACCCAAGGAAAAAAAAATGTTTTTGATCTTGTTTGGAATAATTTTGGAATGAAATACAGAGATATTTTTTATCAAGCAGAAAAGGAATATTCAGCTTATAATTTTGAATATGCTAATATAGAAAACTTGTTAAAAAATTTTGAAATTGCTGAATCTGAGTGTAAATCACTACTGAAAAAAAAACTGCCATTGCCAGCATACGATCAATGTCTGAAAGCTAGTCATGTTTTCAATCTTCTAGATGCGCGTGGAGCAATTGGAGTTGCTCAACGAACAGAATTTATTTCCAGAATAAGAGATTTGGCCAAGGAATCGGGAGAAATTTGGCTTGAAAGCCAAAAGTAAGTTATGGCTGAACTATTTATAGAATTATTTAGTGAAGAAATTCCTGCAAGACTTCAAATTGATGCTAGACAAAAAATTAAGCAAATGCTCGAAGAAAGAATGCAAAAAAAGGAAATCAAATTTGATTCAAGCAAATCTTTTTCAACACCAAAAAGACTTGTTTTTATTATAGATGGAGTTCCTGAAAAAATTGAACAAAAGAAAAAGGTTTTGAAGGGACCAAAAGTAGGAGCTCCTCAAATGGCCTTGGAAGGTTTCATAAGATCACACAAATTAGACAGCAAAGATATATTTAAAAAAAATATAGAAAAAGGTGAATTTTATTTTGCAAATGTGAAACCAAAAATAATTAGTCTTTTAGATGAGTTTGAGCTTATTATTCCAGAGGTACTTCAAAGTTATTCTTGGAAAAAGTCAATGAAGTGGGCTGATTACGATTTGAGTTGGGGGAGACCTTTAAAATCTGTCATTGCAATTTTTAGCAACAAGATAATTAATTTTAATTTTTTTCACCTCAAGAGTCATGATTTAACCTTTTCAGACGACATTAACAGTGGAGGACAGCGAAAGATAGGTAATTATAAATCATACTTAAATGTTCTTAGATCCCAAAAAATTGTTTTAGATCAAGAAAAAAGAAAGAAAATAATAATAAAAAAATTTAATAATATTTGTAATTCTAAAAAATTAAAAAATCACTTCAACGAAAGGTTAATCGAAGAAGTAGTTAATTTGGTTGAGAAACCAAACGTTATTATTGGAAAATTTGACACGATTTATTTGAAAATACCTCAAGAAATTTTAATTTTAACAATGCAACAACACCAAAAATATTTCCCCCTTTTCGATACAAATGGAAAACTGACTAACCTATTTCTTTTTGTTGCTAATTTGTCGGATAAAAGAGGCTATATTAAAACAGGAAATCAAAGAGTTATTGAAGCAAGATTATCCGATGCTAAATTTTTTTGGGATAAAAACAAAACACAAAGTTTGGTGAAGCAAGTAAGTAAATTAAAAAATTTAACTTTTTTTAGTGAATTGGGTACTTTGTATGATAAAACTCAAAGGTTAAGAAAGCTTGCTTCCCTAATTTCTGATCATTTAAATATAAATAAAGAAAAAGTAGAAATAGCTGCATCAATTTGCAAAGCGGATCTTGTGTCAGATTTAGTTGCTGAATTTCCTGAACTGCAAGGGACTATGGGAAAATATTTTGCAATAGAGCAAGGGTTTGAAAAAGACGTTTCTTCAGCGATTAGCGACCATTATCTTCCAAATGGTCTTAATAACGCAGTTCCCAAGATGCCAATTGGCGTTGCTGTATCGATAGCCGATAAAATTGATACGCTTATAGGTTTTTTTGGAATTAATGAAAAACCAACAAGCTCTAAAGATCCATTTGCACTAAGAAGAACTGCAATTGGACTTCTAAGAATAATAACTGAAAACAAATTAACCATTCAATTAAAGGATTTAATTAACTATTCAACGGTTGTTTATCAAGAACAAAATGTAAAGTTTTCAAACAATTCTACAATTAAAGATGTTTTAACTTTTTTAAGAGAAAGGTTAAAAAATTTGCTTAAGGATAAAAAAATAAGAAATGATATAATTGAGGCAGTTGAGTCATCACATACTGGTAGCGATTTCCTTGCACTCTACAAAAAATGTATAGTAATGAATAAAAATATTTCTAAGGATATATGTAAAAATATTATAGGAACATATAAAAGAGCTTCGAATATTGTTGATCAAGAGTTAAAGGGTCAAAAAAGAAACATTATCGGTCAACCAGAATCATACTTATTTAAAAAAGACGAAGAAAAATATTTATTTGATAAAATTAATGAAATTCAAAAACATTTTGCCTCCACAGAAAAACGAGAAAATTACGACGAAACCTTGAAAATATTGGCAGAAGCTAAGCCTGCCACAGATAACTTTTTTGATAATGTAATTGTAAATGATGAAAATTTGGATATAAGAAAAAACCGTTTAGAATTACTTCAAATGTTTTGTAAGACTTATAATAACTTTATAAACTTTTCAAAAGTAGAGGGTGCTTAATTGGAAAAATTGATTTTTAGATTTAACAACAAAGAACATCAAAATAATTTTAACTCTGAAAATATTCTTGGAGGCAAAGGTGCAAATTTAGCGCAGATGGCGAAATTAGGTTTACCAGTTCCTCCAGGCTTTACTATATCTACTAAAGTTTGTGAATTTTTTTTTAAAAACAATAAAAAAATACCAAAAAAAATTATTCAACAAACTAAAAAAGAAATTGGCGTAATTGAAAAATTTTCTAAAAAAAAATTTGGAAGTTTGTTAGATCCTTTACTAGTTTCCGTAAGATCCGGATCGAGGGTTTCAATGCCAGGTATGATGGATACCATTCTAAATTTAGGCTTGAATGATAAGACAGTAGTTGCGCTTAAAAATAAAACTTACAACGGAAGATTTGCCAAAGACAGCTATAGGAGATTTATTCAAATGTACGGTACTGTTGTGCTGGGGATAGAACAGCATTTTTTCGAAGAACTGATAGAGAACTACAAATTAACCAAAGGAGTAATACAGGATACAGAACTTGAAGAAGATGATTGGGATGGCTTAATTGAGAATTTTAAAGAAGTAATTAAAGAAAAAACAAAAAAAAATTTTCCTCAAGATGTAAACGAGCAATTGTATGGTGCGATCAGTGCAGTTTTTTTATCCTGGAATAGCAGGAGGGCAAAAATTTACAGAAAAATAAATCATATACCAGATCATTGGGGCACCGCTGTAAATGTTCAATCAATGGTATTCGGCAATATGGGAGAAGATTGCGCAACAGGTGTAGGCTTTACAAGAAATCCTTCAACAGGGGAAAAAGAATTATTTGGTGAATATCTGATTAATGCTCAGGGAGAAGATGTTGTTGCTGGGACGAGAACTCCTCATCATATTTCAAAAAAATTAAAAAAGAAGTCCTATGTTAAAGGTTTATCTATGGAAGAAAGTATGCCGGAAATTTTCCAACAATTAAAAAAGATTTTTAAAAAATTAGAAAATAAATATCGAGATATGCAAGATATTGAATTCACGGTTGAAAATAATAAATTATGGATGTTGCAGACTCGTTCTGGAAAGAGAACGGCTAAAGCAGCAATTAAAATTGCAGTTGATATGGTTAAAGAAAAATTAATTTCAAACAAAGAAGCTGTTCTTAGAATTGATCCAAATACACTTGAAACATTATTACACCCCACTCTAGACGAAAAAGTTGATAAGAAAATAATAGCGTCTGGCTTGCCTGCATCACCAGGAGCGGCAAGTGGAAAAGTTATTTTTTCTGCAGATGAGGCAGAAAGATTAAAAGAACAAATGCAAGGTACAATTTTGGTTAGAGTAGAAACTTCTCCAGAAGATATTAATGGAATGCATGCAGCAAAAGGTATTTTAACTGCAAGAGGAGGAATGACAAGTCATGCGGCCGTTGTTGCCAGAGGCATGGGTAAACCCTGTGTATCTGGATCGAATGAAATTAAAATTGATTATGAAAATAAATTATTTAAATCAGGCAATCATGAAGTTAAGGAAGGAGATTTGATTACTATAGACGGAGGAAGTGGAAAAGTTATGCTAGGTGAAGTTTCAACTGTAAAACCCGATATATCTAAAGATTTTTCACAATTAATGAACTGGGCTGATAAATTTAGAAAACTCAAAGTAAGAACTAATTCAGAAACGCCCGAAGACACTAAAACTGCTAGAGATTTTGGAGCCGAAGGTATCGGTCTATGTAGAACAGAACATATGTTTTTTGACGAAAAAAGAATTATTTCTGTCCGACAAATGATACTTTCTAAAACAAAAGAGGATCGAAAAAAAGCGTTAGCCAAACTTCTTCCTTATCAAAAAGGGGATTTTTTTGAAATTTTTAAAATCATGAATGGTTTACCTGTAACGGTTAGACTTCTAGATCCTCCTTTACACGAATTTTTACCAAAAACAGATAAAGATATTAATGATATAGCTAAGGAGCTAAATATTAACCATCACGATGTAAAGTCCAGAATTATCGAGCTTCATGAACAGAATCCTATGTTGGGACATAGAGGATGTAGATTGGGTATTTCATTTCCTGAAATTTACCAAATGCAATGTCAAGCTATCTTTGAAGCATTAGTTGAATGTAAAAAGAAAAAAATAAAACCGGTTATTCCAGAAATAATGATTCCTCTTGTTTCTACAGTTTCTGAGATTAAAATACTTAGAAGTTTAGTTAAAAAAACTGCAGAAGAAATTCAAAAAATTCATTCAATAAAAATAAAATATTACGTTGGAACGATGATAGAACTTCCAAGGGCAGCTTTAAGAGCAAAAGATATAGCAAAGTATGCTGATTTTTTTAGTTTTGGAACTAATGATTTAACGCAAACTACTTTTGGAATAAGCAGAGATGATTCTGGAAAATTTA